>JACIYD010000099.1 GCA_014360105.1 Clostridia bacterium | reverse complement strand
ACGCCGCGTGCGGGCGCGCTACTGGCTGGAGACCTTGAGACTGGCCTTGCTCTGGGGCAGCGCGGCTGCCGCCGCCTTACTCGTCCTGTTACGGCTTACCCCATGGGCCGTGCCGGAGAAGCTCGCCGCCGCCGGCGGGGCGCTGGCGTTGGCCTTTACCTTCGGCCTGCGCTGGTGGCTGCGTCCCGACGCCCTGGCGGTGGTGCACACGGCCGACGCCGCCGGCCTGGCCGGACGGGCCATCACCGCTTTTCGCCTACTACAAAAGGGTAGGGCGAGGGATGCCTGGGAGCAAGAAGCGCTGAACGCCGGCCTGGCGGCCTGCCGCTCCTTCCCGGCGGTCACCTACCCGCTGCTGTCGCCCGGGCGGTCCTGGCGGCACGCGGTGCTCCTGGTCGCGCTCTGTCTGGTGCTGGCGGTAACGCCCAATCCGCTGGCCGCCTACTGGGAAGCGCGCCGGGAAGAGGGAAAAGCCCTGGCGGCCGCCGCGGCCCGGGCAAAAGAGGTTCTTGAGCCTTTGGCACAACTGCAAGTGAAGGGAAAGCCGCTGCTCGACGAGGACACCCGCCGTGTCCTTACCGCCCTGCCCCGGGAATTGATGGGGGCGGGCGGGCGCCGTGAAGCGGCCATCCGGCTAAGCAAGGCAAGGCAACATTTGGTTCAGGTTTTCGGGGAACGCAATCCCGCCACCCCGGAGGAGGCGGCTCGCCTGGCCAGCCTTTGGCGTGAGGCCAATCCGCCTCTGAGCAAGGCGCTGCAGCAGGGCGAGGCTGCGCCCGCGGCGGCCGCCATGCAGGCCTGGCTGGAAAAGGCCGGGCAGGCCCCGCCGGCAACCCGGCGGGAGGCGGCCTTGCAGCTCTTTCGCAGCGCGGAGAGTGTGCGTGACCCGGCGCTGCGGCAGGCTTTGCGCGAAGCGGCCCGGGCCCTGTATGAGGGTAGCGGCCTGGGCCACGGCGGGACGGGCGGTGCGGGTACGCTTTCTCGCTCCCAGGTGCAAGCGCTGGCGCAGGCCGTCGCTTCTGTGGCCGCCGAGGCCCGGGCCGCGGCTGCACTTGCCTTGGCGACGGACACCTTGAACGAGCTGGCCGTCAGTCTTGGTGGCGGCGCGGGGCCGGCGGTGCTGGCGCGGGCGGGAGGCGCCGCCGGAGGAGCGGGAAGGGCCGGTCGGGAAAACACGGCGGACCCTGCCGCGACGGGCGGTGACGGGCCCGGGTCCGGTACGCACGGCGGAGGGGGCGGGAGCGCTAGTGGTGCGGGCACGGGAAACGGTAGCGGCCGGGCCGGCGGGGACAGCGGCACCGGCGGTAGCGGTGAAGGTTCCGGTAACATCGGCGACAGCAGAGGTGGAGGGACCGGTCCCGGTGGGGCCGGCAGCGGCGGCCGGGGAGCGGGGACGAGCGGCGGCGGACCGACCGCCGGTACGCCGCATCTCCTTGGGGGTGAGGGACCGCAGTCCCGGGTTTCGGGCGAAATAAGGCCGGGCGCGGCGGGAGCACCGGTGGGGCTGCCCTGGTCGCCCGCTGCGCCGGGCAGCGTGCCCTCGGGCGGGGCAAGCGCTCCTCGTTACGGCCAGGAGGCGCCGCCGACGGCGGGCCGTACCCCGCTGCCGCCCGCGCTCGAGCACCTGGTATGGCAATATTTTAGTTCACTCGAAGATACGGCACCGGAAAAGTGAGGGAGTGTGGAGACGTAAAGTGGGAGCCGAAAAAATGGCAGCGACGCTGCAGGAACAGGCCGGGCAGGAAAGCATCGCCGACCTGCTGGCGCGAACCAACGCCAGAATCAAGGCCATGGAAGAAGCCATCGGTGAGGTCATCGTCGGCCAGCAAGAAGCGGTTCACCAGGTGATTACCGCCCTGCTGGCAGGCGGGCACGTTCTCTTGGAGGGTGTGCCCGGCCTGGGCAAAACCTTGCTTGTCCGCACCATTGCCCAGGTGACCGGCCTTACCTTTCGCCGCATCCAGTTCACGCCCGACCTGATGCCGGCCGATATTACCGGTGCCCAGGTCTTCGAGGAGCACGGTTCCGGCGGCGGCTCTTTTCGTTTTGAGCCGGGACCGATTTTCGCCCACCTGGTGCTCGCCGATGAAATCAACCGTGCCACCCCCAAAACGCAGAGCGCCCTGCTGGAAGCAATGCAGGAGCGCACGGTGACCGTGGGCGGCACCAGCCGGCCCCTGCCCGTCCCCTTCTTCGTTCTGGCCACCCAGAATCCCCTGGAGATGGAAGGCACTTATCCCTTGCCGGAGGCGCAGATGGACCGCTTCCTCTTCAAGATCGACGTGCCCTTCCCCTCGGCGGACGAACTGGTGAAAATCGCCGCGCGCACTACCGGAGCCGCGCTACCGGAGGCGCCGAGGCTGCTGGAGCCTGAAGAATTGACCGCCTGGCAGGCGCTGGTCCGTCAGGTGGTGGCGGTCGACGAGGTCATCGCCTATGCCGCGCGCCTGGTGATGGCCACGCGGCCGGAGAATCCCGAGGCGCCCGAAGCCGTACGCCGTTTCGTGCGCTACGGCGCGAGCCCCCGCGGCGTCCAGGCGCTGGTGCTGGGCGCGCGGGCCGAGGCTTTGCGTGCCGGCCGTGCTTTTGCCACCTACGACGACGTCCGCCGCGTCGCCTTCCCCGCCTTGCGGCACCGGCTCCTGTTAAACTATGAGGCGGCGGCCGAAGGGAAGAGGGCCGACGACCTCCTGGGCGAGATTCTCTCCCGGGTGACGCCCTATGCCTGAGACTGCCGGGCTTTTATCTCCCGAAATCCTGGCGCGGCTCGAGGGTTACCGCCTCATTCACCACAAGCCGGTTGGCGGCGCGACCGGGGGGCTTTGGCGTGCGCGGCAAAAAGGCGGCAGCAGCGAATTCGTCGATTACCGCGAATACGCCCCCGGAGACGAGCCGCGGCGGGTGGACTGGATGGCTTACGCCCGCCTGCGGCGGCTCTACGTGCGGGAATACCTTGACGAGCGGCGGGACTGCGTTCTTTTTCTGCTGGATGCCAGCGCTTCGATGGGTTTCGGTACCCCCCTTACCAAGGAAGTTTATGCGGCGCAGGTAATCGGCGGGTTGGTGGCCTGCGCCCTGGCAGGCCAGGATCAGCCGGTGCTCGCCGTTACTTCCGGCGCGGGTACCGCCATCTTGCGGCCCGGGGGACGTCGGGCCGGCCTGGCCCGGAGCCTCCGCTTCCTTGAGGCAACCTCCTGGGGCGGGCGGGCCGACCTGGACGGCGCCCTGGAGGCCGCGTTGCGCACCGCGCCGTCGATCAGGAGCCTTTACCTTTGCTCCGACCTCTACGAGCGGGAAGCGCTAACCCGCCTCTTGCGCCTCGCGGCGGCCCGAGAAGTGGAAACGACCGTGCTGCACGTCCTCGCCCCGGAAGAATGGGTGCCCGGTGGCGAGGGAGATTGGGCCCTGACCGATAGTGAAACGGGCGAGCGGCTGGAGCTGACCCTCACCCCCTTTGCTCTGGCGGCCTACGCCCGGCGTTTGCAGGAGTTTGTTGCCGCCCTGGAGGAAGAGTGCCGCCGGTGGGGTGCGCGTCGCGTGGCGCTCAATAGCGGCGAGGGTGCGCAAGTGACGCTTTTTCGCACCCTGCCGCGCGCCGGGGTAACCCGCCCGCAGTAGTATTTGACGTATTCCCAGTCTTGTCGGGCGGTCTTTGGCTCGCAGCGAAGGACTTGAGGATCGCGGCAAGCTGGCTTTTCGCGAGGGCGAGGGCGGAGCGGGCCGGAGGCCATGGGTGGCCAAAAGCACCCGCGGCCTAAGCCCCAGACGTTGGAATTTCGAGGGAGCCTAAGACCGCAAGGAACAAACCGGAGATAGACGAGCCAGGAGGCGCGCACCAAGTGGCCTTCCTCCACCCCGAGGCCCTCTGGCTGGCCCTGACCTTGCCGGCCATCGTTTTCTTCTACCTCCTGCGCCCCCGCCGGCGCGAGCGGCCGGTTCCCAGCATCCTTCTCTGGCAACAGGTGGCGCAGGAACTGGAAGCAAACCGGCCCTGGCAGCGTTTGCGGCCCCAGTTTATTCTCTGGCTGCAGCTTCTGGCGGCCGGCCTTTGTGCGCTGGCCGCGGCGGGCCCCACCTTGCGACTCGCCGGCCCGGCCCGAAACACCATCGTCCTCTTGGATGCTTCGGCCAGTATGCAGGCCACAGACGTCGCACCCAGCCGTTTTGCCCGGGCCTTGCGGGAAGTGGAGGCGATGGCCGCGGGCCTGCGCGGCGGCCGGCTGACCGTGATCGCCTTCGACCGCCAACCGCGGGTGGTGGTAAACGAGGCCCGCGATGCGGCCGGCGTGCGCCGCGCCCTGGCCGGGCTTAAGCCCTCCTCTGCCGCAGGGGACGTGGCGCCGGCCCTTTCCCTCGCGGGGGCCCTGGCGCGCCGCTTGACGCACCCGCGCCTGGTGCTGGTGAGCGACGGCGGATTGGATTTCCCCGCCAATCTGCCGGCGGGCCTGGAGGTTATAACCGTGGGCCGGAGCGCGGCGAACGTTTCCCTGGCCGGCTTGAGCCTGCGCTCTCTGGGCGGGAACCAGGTCGCCCAGGTCAGTGTGGTCAACCACGGGGACGCGGCGGCAAAAGGCCGGGTAAACTTATACGTGAACGGCCGGGCGGCAGGGTCAAAGGCCTGGCAGTTGCCGGCGCACGGGGCGACGCACCTGCTCTGGCCGGATCTTCCGCCTGGGGCAACGGTGGCTGCGGAACTGGAAGCGGACGACCCGGCGGCGGACTACCTGGCCGTGGACAACCGTGCCTGGGCGGTACCGCAGAGCGGCCGTCGGGCAAGGGCATTGCTGGTGACCACCGGCAACGTGTATCTTGAGCGGGCTTTATCCCTCCTGCCGGGCCTCGAGGTCTATCGCGCCACACCCGAGGAATACGCCAGGCTCGCGGCCGCCTCCTATCCCTACGAGTTAACCGTCTGGGACGGCTACGCCGATAAAAACTTGCCTCCCGGCGCGGTATGGATAATCAATCCGCCGCCGGGCCTGCGCCTGGAAGGCCTGGAAGTGGGCCCGGCGTTCAGGCCGCACGCGTTGGTCGGCGCCGACGGAAGCCCGGTTTTGCGCTACGTCGACCTGGCCGAAGTGCACCTGGAAAAGGCGCACCGGCTCACACTGGCCGGCGGCTGGACGGTCGATCTGGCGGCGGACGGTCGGCCGCTCCTGGCACGCCGCGCCGAAAAGGGACGGCGTCTGGCCGTCCTGGCTTGCGATCCGCAGCATTCCGACCTGCCCCTCCGTCCGGCCTTCCCGGTTCTGGTGCAGAACCTCGCCACCTGGCTCGTGCCACCCGCCCTGGAAGTACCCCAGGGCCGGGTGGGGGAGGAATTGCTCGTATCCCCGTTACCCCTGGCCGAAAAGATCATTATCGAAGCGCCGGACGGTAGCGTGACGGAACTGGTTCCTCCCTTTCCCCCCGCTCCTTTTAGGCCGGCGGTGCCCGGTCTCTACCACCTGGTGCAGCGTTGGGCCAACCCGGAACGGCCGGGGGATACGGTCGAGGTCAGGCAGGCTTTCGCCGTCAACGCCTACGACGTACGGGAGGCCGTCCTGGCTCCCCGGATGCCAGGGGGCAGCGGCGAGGAGGGTCCGGTGGCCGGCGGGCCGCACGGGAGGCGACCTCCCGGCCGACCCGTCCCTTTAAGCAGCGTCTTGGGCCTGGCAACCCTCGCCGTGGTTTTGTGGGAGTGGAAGGTGGTCAGCCGTGGGCGTTAGCTTTCTCCAACCCTGGTGGTGGCTGCTCCTGCCGGGGGTCCTCTTGGTGGCGTGGTACTGGCGACGTCCCTGGCTGGCCCTGGCGCGGCAGAGCGGGCCCGCCGCGCTGGCCCGGGAGCGGCGGCGCCTCTGGGCGCGGTGTCTTCTGCTGACACTGCTGGTGGCCGCCCTGGCCGGACCGCGGCTGGTTAGCACCGTCCAGCGGCAGGCCGTTCTCTTTGTGCTGGACGCCTCGGACAGCGTCGGACCCGCTTTGGCGGACGGCGAGGACTGGGTGCGCCGCGCCCTGAACGGCAAGGCTCCGTCCGACCTGGCGGGGGTGGTCACGGCCGGCAGCCGCGCTCTGGTGGAGGAGCCGCCGGACACCGCGCCCGTCTTCCACCGGGTACAGACGGACCCCGGTACGGAGGCCAGCGATCTCGCTGCCGCCCTGCGCCTGGCCGGTTCCCTCTTACCCGCGGACGCGCGGCGGCGGGTGGTCTTGCTTTCCGACGGACGCGATACCTCCGGCGAGGCGTTGGCTGCCGCCCGTGAACTGCGGCAGGAGGGCGTGCGGCTGGACGTGGTCCCCCTCGGTCGGCCCGCCGGACCCGACCTCCGCCTGGAAAGCGTCACCTTGCCGGCCCAGGCCTTTGCGGGAGAAAGCGCGGCACTTCAGGTA
>JACIYD010000098.1 GCA_014360105.1 Clostridia bacterium | reverse complement strand
TTCGGCCAGGCCGTAATCAGCGGCTTCCTCCTTGGCGGCATGTATGCCCTCATTGCCATCGGCATGACGCTGATTATGGGCGTGATGAAAATCATCAACCTCGCCCACGGCGCGCTGGTAATGGTGAGCATGTACGTGGTCTATGTCTGCTACCAGCTATGGGGTTTGGATCCCTACCTGGGCCTTTTTCCAGCGATGGCGGCACTTTTTCTCCTCGGCTGCTTTATTCAGCGCTACATGATCAACCGTTTGGTCCACATAGAGTCCATTCTCCCGGAAAATCAGGTCTTGCTGACCGTGGGCATCATGCTGGTCTTAACGGAGATTGTGCGCCTGATCTTTAAATCCGACTACCGTTCCGTAACCACCGGCTATTCCGGCGATACCTTTTTCCTGGGCGACATCTCGGTAAACGTGCCCATGGCCATCGGGTTTGTGATTGCTATGGCTTTCACCTACCTGCTGCACCTCTTCCTTACCCGGACGGACATCGGCCGCTCCATCCGCGCCACCGCCCAGGACCGTGACGCCGCCCTTTACATGGGGGTCAACGCGCCCCGCATTACAGTCATTACCTTCGGCCTCGGCTCTGCCCTGGCGGCGGCAGGCGGGGCGCTGCTCTTGCCCATCTTTTATCTGTGGCCTGACATCGGGCATCTCTTCACGGCCAAGGCTTTCATCATCACCATTCTCGGCGGGATGGGCAGCACCATGGGCGCCATCTTCGGCGGCCTGACCCTGGGGGTGGCGGAATCCCTGGGCGCCACCTATATTTCCATGGGTTACAAGGATGTTGTCGGCTTAATCATTTTCCTGCTGGTACTGCTCTTTCTTCCCGGTGGTTTTCGTAGTTTGACAAAGAGGTGAGGAACAGGTGCGCAAGCTAAGCTGGTTACCCCTAGCCATCGGCGCTCTCGTCGCCCTTCTTTTGCCCATGGGCTTATCGGTCCCCTATCACCAGCACATCCTGGTGATGGTCCTCGTCTGGGCCACTTTGGGTACGGCCTGGAATCTCCTCGGTGGCTATACGGGGCAGGTTTCTTTCGGCCACGCGGCCTTCTTCGGGCTGGGAGCCTACGC
Organism: Clostridia bacterium; assembly: GCA_014360105.1. Lineage (GTDB taxonomy): Bacteria > Bacillota > DSM-521 > Neomoorellales > SLTJ01 > JACIYD01. Next base: position 5,312 of record JACIYD010000098.1, on the reverse strand, counting down.
TGCCGGCCTGTTGGTGCACCACCTCCAGGCCTCACCCTGGTGGGGCATGCTTTTGGGCCCGGTGGTCGCCACCCTCTTTGCCCTACCCATCGGGCTCATTTGCTTCCGCCTGCGCGGCCCCTACTTTGCCCTGGCCATGCTGGCGCTGGGTGAGATTTTCCGCCTCGTTTTCACCAACTGGGTTTCCTTTACCAACGGGGCGCGGGGCATCCTCATCCTGGCAAGCTTCACGTCCAAGCTTCCCTACTACTACATGGCCCTGGCCATGTTTGCCGCCTCGGTCTACGTCGTCTATCGCCTGGTCAACTCCAAATGGGGCTACTACTTCGTCGCCATCCGCGAAGACCAGGACGCGGCCGAAGCGCTGGGCATCCCCAGCACCCGGTACAAGATGTACGCGCTGCTGCCGAGTGCGGCCCTCACCGGCCTGGCCGGCGCGTTCTACATGAACTACGTCGCCTTCATCGACCCCCACGTGGTGTTCTCGCTCGGGGATATTTCCGTGATGGTAATCCTGGTAGTGATGATGGGCGGGGCGGCCACCATTTGGGGGCCCGCGGTTGGCGCGGCCATCTACGTTGCCTTGAGCGAGATGTTCCGTGCCCAGTGGGGCGCGGCCAGCGTTCTTCTTTTCGGCATCCTGGTGTGCCTTGTCATCATGTTCCTGCCCAACGGGGTCATCGGCGAACTCGACACTTTACGCCGCTTCTTGCGCCGCCTTCGGGAGGGCTATGCGGGAGGGAAGAAGGGTGAGCTACTTCGAGGTTAAGGGAGTGACGAAAAAATTCGGGGGGCTGACCGCGGTAGACAATCTGACCTTCACCGTGGAACAGGGAGAGATTTTTGGCATCATCGGCCCCAACGGCTCGGGCAAGACCACGCTGTTTAACGTAATCAACAACTTTTACCCGCCCACCGCGGGTGAGATCTACTTCAAGGGCAAACGCATTGACGGCCTGCCCACGCACGAAATATGCAAGCTGGGCATCGGCCGCACGTTCCAGGTGGTAAAACCCCTGCGGCGGATGACGGTACTGGAAAACGTAATGGCCGGCGCTTTCCTGCGCACCGCCAGCACGTCCCGGGCAAGGGCCAGGGCCCTGGAGGTCCTCGACTTCTGTAGCCTTGCGCACCGTAAGGACGTACCGGCCAAGGCGCTGCCCATTGCCGACCGCAAGCGCCTGGAAATCGCCCGCGCCCTGGCTACCAACCCGGAACTCTTGCTGCTGGACGAAACGGCTGCCGGCCTTAATCCCAAGGAAACCGAGGAGGCGATGGCCATTATCCAGAAGATCTGTAAGGCCGGCATTACCATCATCATTGTGGAGCATGTGATGAAGGTGATCATGGGTATTTCCCATCGGATCCTGGCCATCAACTTCGGGCGGGAAATTGCCCGCGGCACGCCGCAGGAAATTGCCCGGCACCCCGAGGTAATTAAAGCATACTTGGGTGAGGCCTATGCTTAAGGTAAGCGAGCTTGACGTTTCTTACGGCGATGTGCAGGTCTTGTGGGAAGTGTCCTTTGAAGTTAAAGAAGGCGAATGCATTGCCCTTCTCGGCGCCAACGGCGCTGGCAAAACCACCACCTTGAACACCATTTCCGGTCTGCTCCGGCCGCGCAGGGGAAACATTACCTTCTTCGGGGAGGACCTCACGCGCAAGCCCGCCCACCAAATGGCCGCCCTCGGCATTGCTCACGTGCCGGAAGGACGGCGTCTCTTCCCCGAAATGACCGTGAGAGAAAACCTGGAAATGGGTTCCCTTTCCGGTGAGGCAAAAACGCGGCGCAAAGAAACCATGGAAGAGGTCTTTCGGCTCTTCCCCCGCCTGAAGGAGCGTGAAAACCAGTTGGCCGGAAGCCTCAGCGGCGGCGAACAACAGATGCTTGCCATTGGCCGGGGCCTCATGGCCAGACCGAAGCTCCTCATGCTCGACGAGCCTTCTCTGGGCTTGGCCCCGGTAGTAGTCGACCAGGTATTCAAAGTAATCGAAGAACTGCATCGAACGCGCGGGATGACCATTCTCCTGGTCGAACAGAACGTGATGGAGGCACTCAACGCCTGCGACCGCGCCTACGTCCTGGAAAACGGCCGCATCGTCCTTACGGGCCAAGGAAAAGAGTTGCTAGACAACGAGCACGTGCGAGAAGCCTACCTGGGGCTCTAGCCTCCGGCAGGGTCAAAAAAGGGTGGTGATGTTGGTGACCGTGCCGACAAGGCGAACCCACGACCTCCTCATCCTGGGTTCGGGCCTGGCTGGCCTCAGGGCGGCGGTTGAGGCCGCCAGGGCCGGCCGGGGTGAGCTTGATCTTGCCATCATGGCCAAGACGCAACTGGTGCGGGCGCACTCGGTTTGCGCCGAGGGAGGCACCGCCGCGGTGCTGCGGCCCGAGGAAGGGGATAGCCTTGCCCAACACGCCTTTGACACGGTGAAAGGGTCGGATTTTCTGGCCGACCAGGACGTCGTGGTACGTTTTGTCGAGGAGATCCCGCGCGAGATCGTGCTTTTGGAAAACTGGGGCATTCCCTGGTCAAGAAGAGAAGACGGCCGCATCGACCAGCGGCCCTTTGGCGGCCATAGCTTTCCCCGCGCGGTGTTTGCCGCCGACAAGACGGGGTTCTTCGAAATGCACACCCTTTACGATACCTTGCAGCGCTATGCGGGCCAAATCACCCAGTACGAGGACCTCATGGCCACCTCCCTTTTGGTGGAGGAGGGGCGCTTCTCTGGCGTGCTGGCCCTTGACCTGGTACGGGGCGAATTCGTGGTGCTTTTGGCCAAGGCCCTGATCATTGCCACCGGCGGTGCCTGCCGCATTTACGGCTTTACCACTTACTCCCACACGGTCACCGGAGACGGCATGGCGCTGGCCTACCGCGCCGGCCTGGGCCTTAAAGACATGGAGTTCGTCCAGTTCCACCCCACGGGCCTGGTGCCCTCGGGGGTGCTCATCACCGAGGCCGCCCGAGGCGAAGGAGGGTATCTGGTCAACAACCGCGGCGAGCGCTTCATGAAAGACTACGCAGCCAAGATGATGGAGCTTGCTCCCCGGGACATCGTCGCCCGCGCGGAAATGCGGGAAATCGAAGAAGGCCGCGGCTTTGGCGAGCCGCAGGGCCTGGGCTACGTGCTTTTAGACCTACGCCACCTGGGGCCGGACAAGATCAACGAGCGCCTGCCCTTAATCCGCGAGGTGGCCATCAAATTTGCCGGCAAAGACCCCATCGAGGAGCCCATCCCCATCCGGCCGGCGGCCCACTATTCCATGGGCGGCATCCATGCGGACATCAACGGGGCCACGGAGGTCCCGGGAGTCTGGGCGGCCGGGGAGGTTTCCTGCCTTTCCCTGCACGGCGCCAACCGCCTGGGCTCCAATTCCACCGCCGAGTGCCTCGTCTGGGGCCGCATCACGGGCGAGGCCGCCGCCCGCTGGGCCCAAAAAGAGAAAAGGGCGCGCGAGCCGCGGCGGGAAACCATCGCCGGGGAAATGGAACGGGTGATGCGCCTGTTCAGCGCCCGGGGCAAAGAAAATCCCTTTGCCTTGAGGCAGGAACTGCGCCAGGTGATGGACCAAAAGGCCGGGGTCTTCCGCGAGGAAAAGGGGCTGGAAGAGGGGCTGGGCGCGATCCGGCAGCTCAAGGAAAGGTTCGGCCGCGTGGGCCTGGCGGACAAATCGCTGGTCTACAACACGGAACTGGTGGGCGTGCTCGAGCTGGAAAACATGCTCGACCTGGCCGAACTCATCGTGGCGGGAGCGCTCGCCAGAAAAGAATCCCGCGGGGGGCACGCCCGGCGGGACCATCCGGCACGGGATGACCAAAACTTCCTGTGCCATACTCTGGCCAGAAAGGGACCAAAGGGGCCCGAGTTTAGCTATCTTCCTGTGACCATTACCTCATGGCCACCGGAAGAGAGAAAGTACTGAATGTCGGGGAGGGAGTCTAGGTGATGGAAAAAGTTATGCCAAGGGAAAGCGGCCCTCTTTTCTGGATCACGGCCGCCAGGCATTACGGCCTGGAGCACTGGCTTTACCTGGGTCACCGTCTTTCCGGCCTGGGGATGCTCGCCTATTTCTGCCTCCATCTCTGGGTGACGGCGGCGCGCCTCGGGGGCGAGGCCGCCTGGGAGGCGCGCATGGCCCTTTTCGACAACGCCTTCTTCCATGCCCTGGAATACGTGGTCTTCGTTGCCTGCCTCTTTCACGGGGCCAACGGCCTAAGGCTCATCCTGGCGGAACTGGGCTTCGGCCTGGGCAAGCCCGGCCGGCCGGTCTACCCCTATCGCACCTGTCTTGAGCGCCAGCGGCGGCTGGCGCTGGTCCTGGTGGTGGTGGCCCTGGCCCTGGCCGGGCTGGGCGCGCTGGATCTCGGCCTGGGGAGGTAGGACGATGACCGAGGCAAGACTGTGGCTTTTGCACCTTTTGGCCGGCGCGGCTTTGCTCGTCCTCCTCGGGGCGCACCTGGTGGTGATGCACCTGCCCCGCGTTCTTGCCGCCCTGGGCGCCGGCCCGGCCGACCCTCTGACTTTTGCCAGCGTCGCCGAGCGCGCGGCAAGCCCGGCCTGGCCGTTACTTTACCTCCTCTTGCTTTTCGTGGCCCTCTACCACGGGCTCTATGGCCTGAGGGGAATCGTGCTCGAGCTGACCGGTGCCGCGAGGAAGGCAAAGGTTCTGGTAAGTACGGTCCTGATTATCCTTGGCGCGGCCGCCCTCTTCTACGGCGCCCTGGTTGTTTTCCGCTTTTAGGAAATGGAACTTCGAAGCAGGGGGTGAGGAGACAATGGCCGAGGAAGTAAGCTTTGCCGTTTACCGCTACCGGCCCGGGGAGAAGCCCTATTACGCCGCCTACAGCGTGCCGCTGGTCAGGGGCATGACCGTGCTGGACGCCCTCACCTACATCAAGGAAAAGCTCGATACCACCCTCGCCTTTCGCGCCTCCTGCCGCATGGGTATTTGCGGCTCCTGTGCGGTGATGCTTAACGGTTTTCCCCATCTTGCCTGCCACACCCAGGTCCATGAGGTCCGGGGTAAGGGAAAGAAGATCGAGGTGGGGCCCCTGGCGCACTTTCCCGTGGTGCGCGATCTGGTGGTCGACCTGGGGCCGCTTTTCCAAAAGCACCGCGCCGTCCGGCCCTATATCCTTGAGGCCAGCGAGGGAGAAGAATCGCGGCAGTTGCCGGAAGAGCTCGAGCGCTACCTCCAGTTTGCTTATTGCTTGAAATGCGGCAGTTGCTGGGCCGCCTGCCCCACGGCGGCGACCGATGGCCGCTTCCTGGGTCCCCAGGCCCTGGCCCAGGCCTACCGCTATCTT
>JACIYD010000097.1 GCA_014360105.1 Clostridia bacterium | reverse complement strand
GCAACGCCGCCCCTCGGTGCAGTTCGTCCCCCTACCCTACGACGGCGAGCGGCGTATGCACTCAAGGCAGGAAAAGCGGGACGAATAGGGAAATAGTGTTTAGAAAGGAACTGCGCATAAGGGCTAAGGCCAAAAGACGCCGACGGAGAGGCTTGAAGGGTAGAGGAGGAGCCATGGTGCAGTTGCCGCCGGAAGAGCTCGAAGCGCGGCTGCGTGACTTCCAAAAGAGTCTGCAGCAAGAGAACCTGGATGCGGCCCTCATCCTCCAACGCATCGACCTCTATTATTATAGTGGCACTACTTACCTGCACTCGCTCTTTATTCCTGCAGATGGCGCGCCCCTGGGCCTGACGCGCCAGGAATTGCCGTACCGGCCACCCTGGCCCACGCTACGCCTTACCACAAGCGCCGACTTAGGTAACGTGATAGCATCGCGCCTGAGGGAGGGAGCGCTGATCGGGCTCGAATTTGACGTACTACCCGTGAACCAGTACCAACGCCTGGCGGCACAGTTGCCGGCGTACCGCTTTGCCGACGCCAGCCCGCTCATCCGCCGGCAGCGGGCCCGTAAGAGCGCCTGGGAACTCGAAGTCCTGCGGGAGACGGCGCGCCGCGACCTGGCCGTCTGGGAGGCTCTTCCCACCCTTGTCGCCGGCGCGCGCACCGACCTCGACCTGGCGGCCGGTCTGGAGGCGTTGGCGCGGCGGCAAGGACACCAGGGCCTGGTTAAGTTTCGCGCCTTCAATGAAGAAATCTTCTTTAACGTGATCCTTGCCGGCCCGGCCGGCGCCGCAGGCGGTCCCTACGATACGCCGCTTTCCGGTCGGGGCGTTTCGCCCACCTTTCCCCAGGGGGCGTCGGGCGTACCCCTGCGGCCTGGAGAGCCAATTCTCGTCGATTACGGCGGTTGCTATCAAGGCTACGTCCTTGATCAGACGCGGCTCTTTGCCCTGGGGCGTTTGCCGTTCGAGCTGCGTCGCGTCTACGATACCGCGCGCCGCATTCAAGACGCAGTCGTACAGGCCGCCCGTCCCGGAGTTACCTGCGGCGCGCTTTACCAGCTTGCGGCCGGCCTTGCAGAGGAAAGCGGCCTGCTAGCGTACTTTATGGGCCCGAAACGGGTACCCTATATCGGCCACGGCGTCGGCCTCGAGCTGGACGATTGGCCGGTGCTGGCACAGGGCTCGGGCGTAAAGCTGGAACCGGGCATGGTGTTCGCCCTCGAGCCTAAGTTTGCCATTCCCGGCCAGGGGGCCGTCGGCCTGGAGAATTGCTTTGCCGTCACCGCCACCGGTCTCGAGAGGCTGAGCCCGGTAGCCGACGACCCGGTCATCGTTTAGCTTCGGCGGGAGAGTACCCCAGGGCCCCGCAACGAAGGCAGGAAATTGTCCGAAAGGAAATTACGAGGGGGCAGGCCTGGGATTTGCTCCAAAGGCTTGCGGCCGCGCAAGCCTACCCAGCCCAAGCCCGAGAAACTGGAATCTCGGAGGACCGGGGGTGATCCCTTGCCGCCGGAAGAGCAAAGCGAGCAACTGCGGCGCCTGCCGGCCGTGGATCGGTTGCTGCGGCGGCCGGCCCTGGCGTCACTTCTTCAGTCCTGTCCGCGCCAGGTGGTCACCGGTGCGGCGCGGGCCGTGTTGGGCGAACTAAGGCGGGAGCTTGCGTCCGGCCGGCGGCAGGAAGCGCCGCCGCTGGCCACCATTGAGGCGATGGTGGAGGGGCGGGTGCGCCAACTCGTGCAGCCGGGTCTGCGGCGGGTCATTAACGCCACTGGTATCGTGCTGCACACCAACCTGGGGCGGGCGGTCTTAGGGTCGGCCGCGCACGAAGCGCTTGCCCTTGCCGCCGCGGGCTATACGAATCTCGAGCTCGACCTGGCCACCGGCGAACGCGGTTCCCGGCAGGAGCACGTCGCCCGCCTCTTGACCTGGCTTACTGGCGCGGAGGCGGCACTGGTGGTCAATAACAATGCGGCCGCTGTTCTCCTGGCTCTCCATACGCTGGCGCGCGGCCGGGAAGTGGTGGTCAGCCGCGGCCAATTGGTGGAGATAGGCGGCTCCTTCCGGATTCCGGAAATCATGGCGGCCAGCGGCGCGCGCCTGGTCGAAGTAGGAACGACTAATAAGACCTACCTTCGGGACTACGAACAGGCGGTCTCGGCGGAGACCGCCCTGCTGCTGCGCGTCCACCCCAGCAATTTCCGCCTGGTCGGCTTTACGCACGAGGTGGGAACGGCGGAGCTGGTAGCGCTGGGTCGGCGGCTGGGCTTGCCGGTGATGGAGGACCTGGGGAGCGGACTTCTGTTTGACCTTGGGGTGCCCGCCCTGGCAGCGGAACCGGTGGTGTGTAGCAGCCTGGCCGCGGGGGCAGACATCGTTACCTTTTCCGGCGACAAGCTCCTGGGTGGGCCGCAGGCCGGGATTATCCTGGGCAGGGAAAGGTTCCTCGCACCGATGCGGCGCAATCCGCTGGCACGGGCGCTGCGCCCGGATAAGCTCAGCCTGGCCGCCCTTGAGGGTACCTTGCGCGTCTATCTCGATCCCGAGGCGGCCAAGCGCGAGTTGCCCGTCCTGGCCGCTCTTCTTCTCCCGCCCGAGGAGCTCGAGGCACGGGCGAGGCGCCTTTGCGCGCTTGTAAGCCGCGCGGCGCACGGGCGGGCGGCCGTGCGGGTTCGTGCGGGCCATTCCGAAGCGGGTGGGGGTGCCCTCCCGGGAGTGACCCTGCCCACGTTTCTCGTGGAGATCAGACCGCAGGGTCTTTCGGTGGAAACACTGGCCGCGCGGTTGCGCCGGAGCGAACCGCCGCTGATTGCCCGCCGCCTGAAGGGTGCTCTTGCCCTGGACGTGCGCACCCTGCTGGAAGGAGAAGAGGCGCTGGTCGCGCGTATTTTGGCCGCCTGTCTGGAGGAGCGTTGAACGATGGCTTTTGTGGTCGTGGGGACGGCAGGTCACGTCGATCACGGCAAAACGGTACTGGTACGGGCGCTTACCGGAGTGGACACCGATCGCCTGAAAGAGGAAAAGGAAAGAGGCATTTCCATTGAACTCGGCTTCGCCCCGTTCGTACTGCCGGACGGCCAGGTGGCCGGCCTGGTAGACGTGCCGGGCCACGAGCGCTTTATCCGGCAGATGCTCGCGGGCGCCGCGGGGATTGACCTGGTTCTCCTGGTGGTGGCGGCCGACGAGGGGGTGATGCCCCAGACCAGGGAACACCTGGCAATCGTCGACCTTTTGCAGGTAAAGGGCGGCGTGATCGCCATTACGAAAAAGGACCTGGTGGGCGACGACTGGCTTGAGCTGGTGGCGGAGGAAGTACGCGAGGCGGTCAAAGGAACGGTGCTGGAGCACGCGCCGCTTGTGGCCGTTTCTGCGCTTACCGGCGAGGGACTCGATCTTTTGCGCCGCCATCTGGCGGAGCAGGCAAAGGCGGTTGTCCCGCGCCCGGCAACGGGCAGCGCCCGCTTGCCCATCGACCGCGTCTTCACCGTACGGGGCTTCGGGACGGTGGTCACCGGTACCCTCTGGTCCGGCGCCCTGCGAGCGGAAGAGGTGGTTTCGATCCTGCCGCAAGAGGTGTCCGCGCGCATCCGCCAGCTCCAGGTGCACAACCGACGCGTGAACGAGGCTTATGCCGGCCAGCGGGTGGCCTGCAACCTGGCGGGTGTGGAAGTGGGACAGGTCGATCGGGGGAGTGTGCTTGTTGAACCCGGGACTTTCCGGCCCACGCGCCGCCTGGACGTCCAGTTGAGACTCTTACCCGGGGCACGGGAGGTGAGGCGGGCACAGCGCGTGCGCTTTTACCTGGGCACGGCGGAGGTATTCGGCCGGGTGCTGCTCCTCGACCGTGAAACCTTGGCCCCGGGTGAAATCACTGCCGCGCAGCTCTCCCTCGAGGAACCGGTGGTCGCGGCACGCGGCGACCGCTTCGTTCTCCGCTCCTACTCGCCCATGACCACCATTGGGGGCGGTCTGGTGGTGGAACCGTATGCTACAAGACATAAGCCAGGGCGGCCGGAAGTATTGGCCGAACTGGCACAGAAACTTTCCGCCTCTCCGGCGGAGCGGGCGCTGCAGATTCTCGAACGCCGGACCTGGGGGCTGCCGCTGGCGGAACTGGCCCTCCTCGCAGGATTGCCCAGCGGCGAGGCGGAGGCGGTGGCACAGGTGCTTGCGGCCGAAGGAAGGGTTCTTGTTCTTAGCTTTGAGGGAGGCAAGTATTTGGTCACCACGGCCCAGGCCGCGCGCTGGCAGCAGGAGGCGCGGGTCACCCTGGAGCAGTATCACCGCCGCTACCACTTGCGCCGGGGGATGTCCCGGGAGGAGTTGCGTAGCCGCCGCTTCGCGCCCCTGCCGGCCCGCGTTTTCTCCAGCCTGCTCGAGCACTGGCAGGCGCAAGGCCTTATCGTCGATCGTGGGGGTAGCCTCGCCCTCAAAGACTTTACTCCCCGGCCGAGTACCGCGGAGCAGGAAAAGCTGGCCGCCATCGGCGCGGCCATCCGCGAGGGGGGCTGGCAGCCTCCCGCCGTGGAAGAGCTGTGGGCGCGGCTGGGTCTCGACGCCGAAGAAGGGGAGGAGTTGGTGCGCTACCTGGTACAAGAGGGCCTTCTGGTAAAAGTAAGCGAAGGCCTCTACTTCAGCCAGGAGGCGGTCGCGCAAGCCAAGGAGCGGGTGGCGGCACTCATTCAGGCGCGCGGAAGTGTCGAGTTGGCCGCGGTGCGAGATGCGCTCGGCAGTTCACGCAAATACGTCCTACCGCTGCTCGAATACTTCGACCAGATTCATTTCACCAAGCGTATAGGTGACAAAAGGGTACTCTATGGCAGCAGTGGCTAGAACCTGCCACCGCGTGTGTTCGCGCTTGCGAGAAGCGGCGTAAGCTGCTATAATGAGGCTGTGCTCGGGGAGGGAGTGGATCGGGCCTGGTGGCCTGCCTGGACTTCAAATCCAGTCGGCGCGCGGGTTTGCGCCCGGGCGTGGTGGGTTCGATTCCCACACACTCCCGCCAGTCGTGGCCGCTCGGGTGGGTCATAGCCAATTTTGGGAAAAGTGTCAAGACACCATACGCGGAAAATGGCAATCAAGCACAAGGCCCTGGGTGTACCAGGGCCACAAAGCAAAGCAAGAAATTTTCCTAGCATAGAGCGGGCGCTGTTAGTGGGTTTTCTCTTTGATTGCTTCCGTAGGACAGGACTCCACGGCCTGGCGGCATTCCTCCTCGACTTGCGCCGGCACGGGGTTAACCATTGCCTGGGAGAGGCCTTCCTCATTCCAGGCAAAGACCTCCGGGCAGATCTCGATGCAGTCGCCACAGGCAATGCAAAGGTCCTGGTCTACCGTTACCTCCACGGGCCGACCCCCTTCCCTTAATCGAGGTTTAGACGGTTCCCCCATGTTGCCTGAGGATCTCCCGCGCCCGGTCAACCGCGGCCGCACTAGTAAGGACGGTCACGAGAAAGGCTTCCCCGCCGGCCGTGCCGTAGTTTGTTAGGCCGTAGCCGCTTACCGCCGGGTCGCTGCCCAGAAGCGTGCGATCGTCCCTTTCTCCCTGGCGGGCCAGATCGGCGCTGGCCAGAGAGAGCCCGGTCTGGGTGCGGGCCCGTCCGGCAAGAGGGTTGTTATACTCGGCATCGGAGCGGGCGGTATAACGGCTGATGCGGTCAAGCTGAACCGTAGCGTAGCCCGCCGTTTCCAGGGCGCGCACCGCTCTTTCGGCGCTGTTACTGCTGGGAAAGGTGGCCAGGACCGCCACCTGTCCCGGAGGTAGTTGCATTCTTCTCACCTAATGCATGTTGTCGCCCCGAGGAAAAGAGCCCACAACGACCTGCGCGCCGGCTGACGCAGATCCTTGCGCAGCTCCCGGCAACCTTTCGGCTGCCGGGAACCGCTGACAGAACCAGCGCCAACCTTTGCCCGACTGTTTTGCCTGCCTACGGAGCCGGTAGCCACCCTCTAGGCGGCTACCGACCCCTAATTCTCCGCGAAAGGAAAACCTGCGGCAAGCAAAACAGTCTTCGCACGACCGCGCCTGGATCCTTGGGGACCCGGAGATAGTCTTCATGGGACTATCCCCGAGCCCTTTCGGACCCAGCGCGATCTTCCCGCCGGCTGACGCCGAGCCGCTTGACCCGGCGTCAGCCTTAGGCCGACCATGACCGAGCCCCCCAGGACCCGGCCATGATCTAGGCTCGGCCGTTGTGGACCCTGGCAATATCATTTACCGGAGGTTCCTCCTTTATGCGTCGTCCTTCGGTTTGCTTTGTCGAGGCTAACCCTCTCTTAAAAATTTCCTAAGCTTTTTTTAACACTTTCATGTTAAAATCAGGCCGGATGGCCTGGCCGGGGGAGGGATGGTTTACGCAGCGCCCGGGAAAAGCACCGCGTATCCTGGTGGTTGACGACGAGGCCCACATTGTCGAA
>JACIYD010000096.1 GCA_014360105.1 Clostridia bacterium | reverse complement strand
CCCGGGTGATGGCCAGATGCCGTTCCAACTGCTGGCGGAAGAGGTCGGCTACCTGGAGGTCCAGTTCCCCAACCGGGCGGGCCACCAGGTTCGACCCCTTCAGCGAACATTGAAGAAACAACCTTCTCCCCCCGATCTGCGATGCCTTGTCCTGCGATTCTAATTCGTCGGAGAGAGAAGGATTCCTGCTATATTTTGCCAGAATTACCGGCAACCAGCAGGCGCTGGAATACCTTGCCGGTTTCTTGCCAGAGCGTGGCCCGCGGAACGTCGGTCGCCGCAATTAGGGGGATACGCTTTACTTCGCGGCCGTCACGCCTTAGTACGACCGCCCCCAGCGCCTGGCCCGTTTGCACTGGCGCCTCTATCCAGGGAAGTAACTCGACCTCTGCCTCCACTTTCGCCTTGCTTCCCTTAGGCACGGCCAAACCCACCTTTTCCTCGGCCAGGGCGGCTACACTTGCCGCCGCTCCCTTGGAGACCGGTACCACACCCAGGCGTTGGCCCGCCTCATAAAGCGGCTGCCACTGGTACTGCGCAAAGCCGTAGTTGAGCAGCTTCATGGACTCGGTAAAGTGACCCCTGGGTTTGCCCACCCCGAGGACCACGCTTATTAGCTGAAGTCCGTCCCGCTCGGCAAAAGTCACCAGGCTGCGCCCCGCCTCGGGCGTGGTGCCGGTTTTCAGCCCGGCCGTGCCCGGATACCACCAGAGAAGCTTGTTGGTGTTATAAAGGATTAGCTTCGGCTTTTCCCGGAAAGTGTATTCTTTGACGCGCGTAAAATCGAGGATCTCGGGTACGTGCTGCACCGCGTAGCGGGCAATGAGGGCCGTGTCGCGCGCCGTGGTATAATGGTCCGGGTGGTGGAGGCCGTGGGAGTTTACGAAGTGGGTATTGAGGGCGCCCAGTTCGCGCGCCTTTTTGTTCATCTGCTCCACAAAGGCCTCCTCGGAGCCGGCCAGGTGCTCCGCTACGGCCACACTGGCGTCGTTGGCCGACCCTACGGCAACGGCGAGAAGCATCTCCCTCAGGGTGAACGTCTCCCCGGGCTCCAGCCAAACCTGCGAGCCGCCGTACCCGGCCGCATGCTCGCTGGTTACCACCTTGTCTTCAAGACTGGCCCGTCCTTCCTTTACCGCTTCCAAGGCGAGGAGGAGGGTCATCACCTTGGTCACGCTCGCTGGGTACCATTTCGTGTCTTCGTCCTGCGCAAAGAGCACATCCCCGCCGGCGGCCTCGATGAGAATGGCACCCTTGCCTTCCACCTTCAGCCCCTGAGCCTGCGCCAGCGGCACAAAGAATAGCTGCGCCACCAGGGCGAGGACAAGGGCCAAGGCGAGTTTCCTCTGCCGCATTCCTTTCCCTCCCGGTGCAAAGTGGTTGCGGGAACTATTGGGGCATCTGGTCGTCCCCTAGTAGCTTGACCGCGGGAAGGGAAAATATGCGACGCGCCGCCGCTTAAGAAAGAACCTCGTAGATGAGCGGCCGGGGCGCGGGCGGGCTTTGTCCGATACGCCAGGCAGCGGTCAAGGCATGGGCGGTCATCTCCGCCTTTTCCTTTTCCCGGCCGTAGACCAAGGCCAGTTCTTCGCCGCGCCTCACATATGCGCCCGTCTTGCGGTAAAGAATCACTCCCACCGCGGGATCGACGGCCTGGCCGAGGGCTGTTCGCCCTCCCCCCAGCCGCGCCACCGCTTCGCCGATCGGCCGCGCGGCGAGGGCGCGCACATACCCGCTGCGGGGGGCCCGTACCGCCGCCGTATAGGGGGCGCGCGGCAGTCCCTCCTCCAAGGCCGCGACCTGGCCGCCCTGGGCGGCAACCAGTTCCTGAAAAGCGCGCCAGGCCCGGCCGGTGGCCAGCGCTTCCTCCAGGACCAGGTGCGCCTGCGCCGCCGTTTTGGCCAGGCCGGCAAGGAGAAGCATCTGGGCCGCAAGGCTTAGCGAAAGCTCCCGCAAATCCGGCGGCCCCCCGCCCTTAAGCGTGGCCACCGCTTCCTCCACCTCTAAGGCATTGCCCACCGCCGCACCCAAAGGCTCGTCCATGCGCGTAAGCAAAGCCGCCGTCGGCCGGCCCGCCTGCCGCCCGAGCGCGACCATCATCGCCGCCAGCGCCCTTGCTTCCTCGCGGCGCCTGAGAAAACCGCCTTCGCCTACCTTAACGTCCAGCACGAGGGCATCGGCCCCGGTCGCAAGCTTCTTGCTCATAATGCTGGCCGCGATGAGGGGCGGGCAGTCTGCTGTTGCCGTGACGTCCCGCAGGGCATACAGTTTCTTATCCGCGGGGACGAGTGTGGCCGTATGCCCGGCCAGAACCATCCCCGTCCGCCGGGCCTGGGCCACAATCTCTTCAGCAGTAAGATCGACCCGCATCCCCGGGATAGCCTCTAACTTGTCCAGGGTGCCACCGGTATGGCCCAGCGCCCGGCCGGCCAGTTTCACCACCACCGCGCCGGCGGCCCGGGCCAGGGGTACCACGACGAGGCTCGTCTTATCACCGACACCGCCGGTGCTGTGCTTGTCTACTTTGGTCCCGGGCACGGCGCTCAAGTCCAGCACTTCCCCCGAGCGGAGGAGTGCCTCGGTCAGGGCATAAGTTTCCGCGGCATCAAGGCCGCGGAAGTAAACCGCCATTAGCCAGGCCGCCATCTGGTAATCCGGGATTTGCCCTTCGAGGTAGCCCCGGATCAACCACGCGATTTCCTCTGCCGTATGCCTCTGTCCCCCGCGCTTGCGCCGGATCAATTCCAGAACGGAGCTCATGGGCGGTAAACGTCCTTTCCCACCGCTTGCCCGCCGGCGGGTCCTGTGCCGGCAGGAAACGCCCTTTTTCGGATCGTTAAAGCCGGGCCACTACGGCGGCCAGCAGCCGTGCTAGGTCGTCGGCCGCGGCCGCGGCCCGCTGTACCACTTGCTCGTGTACCGTATGACCGCCTGCCGCACCGGCCAAAACGTTCGTCAGGCAGGAGACGGCAAGGACGCGCAGCCCCACCTGGCGGGCCACGATCACTTCCGGCACCGTCGACATGCCGACGGCGTCGGCCCCCGCCAGGCGCAAAAACGCCGCCTCGGCCGGCGTTTCGTAACTCGGGCCGCTCACCGCCGCATAAGTCCCCTCCCGCAGTGCCAGACCCATGGCAAGCGCCGCTTCCCGCGCATACCGGCGCAGATCCGCGTCGTAAGCGTTGACGAGATCCGGAAAACGGGGCCCAAAGCGCGCGTCATCCAGGCCGCGCAGGGGATTATCGCCGAGGAAGTTCAGGTGATCCTTGATCAACATCAGCTCGCCCGCCTGCCAATCCGCCCGCAGGCTGCCGGCCGCATTGGTAAGGAAAAGAAACTTCGCCCCTAAGGCCGCGGCGACACGGACCGGCAAGGTAACTTCCGACAGAGAATAGCCCTCGTAGTAGTGGAGGCGGCCCTGGAAGACCAGCACCGTCTTGCCGTGCCAGCGCCCCAGGACGAGTCTGCCCGCGTGGCCGGCGACCGTACTTTGGGGAAAGTGGGGAATGGCACTGTAGGCCAGCTCCAGTGCCGCCTCAACGCTCGCCGCCACGCTCCCCAGGCCGGAACCGAGGATTAAACCTACCTCCGGCACCAAAGTCGAGTACCGGCGCAAGAACGCCACCGTCTCTTCAAGTCTCGACCAATCCGTGGTTAATCTCCCTCCAGAAGCTTGTCCCCGCTTCAGGAGCGGGGAGGCCGAACATCTCCGCCAGGGTGGCGGCCAGATCGGCAAAGGTCGACCGGGTACCCAGGCTCCGCCCCCCGGGGTGGTGCGGCCGGTACACGAGCAAGGGGACGTATTCGCGCGTATGATCCGTACCGGGAGTGGTGGGGTCGCAGCCGTGGTCGGCGGTAATCACCAGAAGATCGCGGCCGCGTACCGCGCCCATAATTTCCGGCAAAGCCGCGTCGAATTCCGCCAGAGCGCGCGCGTACCCGATGACGTCGTTCCGGTGTCCGTACAGCATGTCGTAGTCAACCAGGTTAGTGAGGACCAACCCGCAAGAGGCCCGCCGCAAGGCCCCGACCGTTTCCCGGATGCCCGCCTGATTGCCTGTGGTATGCCGCACCTCGGTAAGACCCCGACCGGCGAAGATATCCTCGATTTTGCCGATACCGATGACCTCCTTGCCCGCTTCCTGTAAGCGGTCCAGCAAGGTAGGCCGCGGCGGCGGGAGGGCAAAATCACGCCGGCGCGGCGTGCGAAAAAAGGCTCCCGGCTCGCCGCGAAACGGCCGGGCAATCACCCGGCCTACCGCGTGCTTCCCGGTTAACAGTTGGCGGGCGAGGCGGCAATAGCGGTAGAGCTCTTCCGGCGGGATGACTTCCTCGTGCGCGGCGATCTGGAAGACGCTGTCGGCCGAGGTATAAACGATGGGATACCCAGTGCGCAAGTGTTCCGCACCGAGTTCGGCAATGATTTCCGTACCGGAGGCGGGCTTGTTCCCCAGAACGGGGCGCCCGATCGCCGCTTGGAAAGCATTGATCACTTCCGGGGGAAAACCGGCGGGATAGGTGGGAAACGGCTCGCGCAAGACAAGACCCATCAGCTCCCAGTGACCGGTGGTGGTATCCTTGCCCGCCGAGGCTTCGGCCATCTTGCCGTAAAAGGCCAGAGGCCGCCTGCACGGGGGAACACCCGCCAGGGAGAGAATGTTGCCCAGCCCAAGCCGTTCCAGGTGGGGTAGGCTTAGGCCGCCGACCGCCCGGGCGACGTTCCCCAGCGTATTGGTCCCGGCATCACCGTACGCCGCCGCGTCCGGCAGGGCGCCCACGCCCACACTGTCCAAGACGATTACCGCCGCTCGCATCCCCCAGGTGGCTCCCATTAGGCGCGCGGGTGGGTCTGCTTATAGACTTCCCGCAGGTGACGACGTGTTATGTGGGTATAGATCTGGGTGGTGGCGATGTCGGCATGGCCTAAGAGTTCCTGGACCACCCGCAGATCCGCCCCGTTTTCCAAGAGGTGGGTGGCAAAAGAGTGGCGCAGCGTGTGCGGGGTGATGTTAGTCCCCAGACGGGCCTGGCGCACGTACTTCTTGAGAATTTTCCAGAAGCCCTGGCGGGTCAGGCGCTGGCCCTGCTGGTTGACGAAGAGCGCCTCCTCTTCCCCTTCTTTGAGCAATTCGCCCCGGCCTTGCTCCAGATAGCGGCGCAACCAGTAAGCGGCGATGGAACCGATCGGCACGATCCGCTCTTTTTGTCCCTTACCCATGCAGCGGACAAAGCCCATTTCCAGACTGAGCTGGCCGATGTCAAGCGAAACCAGTTCCGTTACCCGCATGCCGGTGGCGTAGATCAGTTCCAGCATGGCCTTGTCCCGCAGTCCTGCAGGGCGGCTGGTGTGCGGCTGTCCGAGAAGCGACTCGACCTCGGCGACACTGAGTACCCGCGGCAGGCGCCTTCCCAGGCGGGGAGTCTCCAGATCTGTGGTCGGGTCCTGGGCAACGGCACCGGCCTGCCAGAGGAAATGGTAGAAGGACTTGAGGGCAGCAAGGTGGCGCGAGATGGTGGCGGGTTTGCGCCCGTTATTCTCCAGTCTCTCCAGGTAGGCAATTATCATCGCCGGCGCCGCCTCTTCAAGGTTAGCCTCTCTCTCCCCAAGGAAGGCAAGATACTGCCGTAAGTCGTGATAGTAGGAAGCAATGGTGTTCTCCGCGAGACCGCGTTCGATGGCGAGGTAATGGATGAATCGTTCCAGCCAAGGGTGCATTCTCCGTCCTCTCCCGGGTTAACGTACGCTCATGCTACCACGCATGCTGCAGTTAAGTTCCACACCCGGAGGTAAAATCCTGCTGCCTTAACGAAATATCCCGGCCAGCAACCAGCGTACCGCCGGGGGGACGACGTAGCTTTCCACCAGGCCCCCAATGCCGACCAAGGCGAGCGTACCCGCCAGGGCAAGGAAATAGGTGAGGCAGTGCTCCCCCAGGGTAAGAGAAAAGGGGAACTGCCGCCCCTTGATCAGGCGGAAGGAGAACCCGACGGCCAAAGCGCCCGCGATGATAAAGGCAGGGATATAGAAGAGGTTTTGCGGGAGCACGGTGAGGGCGGCAAGAAGGATGCCGGCGGCCGCCTTTTGGGTAATGAGAAAACCCGCAGTAAAGCCGAGCATGAAGCCCCTTAGCCAGATGAGGGCCAGGACGAGCGGAATGCCGACCACGGTGAGTCCGAGGAAGCCGATTAGCAGCAAAAAACGCAGGTTCTGCCCCAGCGCCTTTTGGGCCAGCACCCGCTGATCCGGCGGCGCCCCGAGCAGGGCGGCAAGGGAAAGGTCAAGATAGCTGGCAAGCTCTGCCAGTTTGTCCCCGCTCAAGAACTGAACGACCATGGCGCCGCTGGCCACTCCGGCAAGAAAAATGGCCACCACCAAGAGATAGAGGCGTGCATGACCGTACCAGTGCGTGGTGAAGCGGAACCTGTCCCCCAA
>JACIYD010000095.1 GCA_014360105.1 Clostridia bacterium | reverse complement strand
ATCTCTGCCGCAGTACCGGTAAGGAAACATTCGTCGGCCACATAAACGTCATGCCTGGTAAAAACTGCTTCCCGCACTTCAATCCCCTGTCGCCTGGCCAGTTCCATCACCGCGCCCCGGGTAATGCCTTCCAGGATACCGACGTAAGCCGGGGGCGTAAGCAACACCCCGTTTTTCACCAAGAAAATGTTGTCCCCCGTGGCCTCGGCCACGTAACCCTCCTGGTTCAACATGAGCCCTTCACTGGCCCCGGCCAGCGTGGCCTCGATCTTGCCCAGGATGTTATTGAGGTAGTTCAGAGATTTGATGCGGGGGTTGAGCGCTTCCGGCAGGTTGCGGCGGGTCGCGACGGTTACCAGTTCCAGGCCCTTCTCGTAGAGCTCTTTAGGGTAGAGCTCGATGTGGGCGGCAATACAGAAGATGGTCGGTCGCTTACATTTTCGCGGATCGAGTCCAAGATCTCCGGTGCCCCGCGCCACCACCACGCGAATATACGCATCATGCAGGCCGTTGCGCCGCACCGTTTCCAGGACAACCTCAAGCATCTCTTCTTTGCTCAGGCCGACCTCGAGGTTGATGCTGCGTGCGGACTCATAGAGCCGGTCCAGGTGTTCGCGCAGGCGGAAGACCCGGCCGTTGTACGCCCGAATGCCTTCGAAAACACCATCACCATAAAGTAAGCCGTGGTCGAAGACGGAGACCTTGGCCTCCTCCTCCGGAACAAATGTGCCGTTGAGGTAAATGATCAACCCCATCGCCCTTGGCCCCCTTGCTCGCAAACATGGCCAGGCCTCCGCCGCCACCTCCCCCTGCGACCGAACCCGGCCGGAAAAAAGAAAAGAGAAAGGACAGGTCGGCTTTTTAAAGTTTAGTATATCCAAGGGGATATACCCTGTCAAGGAAATTTTGGCTACAAACGCCTTTCCGGCAAAACGCTCACCAGATCCTCCAGGGGTGCGTCTACGATGAAGGCAGCATGGTACAGGGCCTTTAAAATGGCAATACTTCGTCCCCGGCTATCGGTACGAAAGCCGATGATGCAGAAAGTAATGTCGTGGTTGTGTGATTTGCGCGTAACCAGGTCGCCCACCCTCACCGCCGCCACCTCCTTTGCCATTCTTTCCCTGCTAGTACCATATGCGCCGCCGCGCGAGCTGGTACCACTTGGCAAAGGAGCCAGCGACTGGCACTTACCCGGCCAACAAACCCGCAAGGCGCCGCAAACGGCGAGAAGTATTAATACCCAGGAGATAAAGGCCGGCAGTATCCAGATAGTCCACCGCGGCAGCATCGAAGAGGATGTTAGCGTTGGCCGGAAACTCCTCATCGGCCACCCAAAGGACGGCCGCCAGAGAAAGGTGCGGTAAAACGGGAAGAACGAGGCCCGCATCGCCCATTTCTACCGGATAGCCCCCAAGCGCCTGACCGGCGGCAAGAAACAGTTGCGGTGCATGACCAAATTCGTCGGCCAGCGGCTGGACGGCTTCCAGGCGAAAAGGCGCCTGATGTAACGGTCCCCCGGGGAGCTCCATAAAGGAAAGCCAGCGTCCTGCCGGTGGCGTCCCGATGGCGTGGCTCAAATAATGGAGGACGATAATGGCGTCGCTCTGGCCAAGCGGTTCGGCCTCCGCCTCAACGGGTACGATCATTCCTTCGGGAAACTTGACCCGGTAGTGCCAGCAGTAGTAGCGAATGAGAAACATGCCCTGGGCAGCGTCGTAAACGGCACCCGAGGCCGCGGCCATGGCCACGGGGTTTCCGGCCATGTAGCTCTTTATCGCCGCCCGGTACGCCGGTTCGTAGTTGCCCGGAAGTTCCACCTGCACTTCTTTTCCCTCCGGCAACTAACAACCGGAACAGCCGCGGCAGCTCGTACGCGTGCAGCTACTCGCGTTAGCGCCACCCCCGGGGCGGGCAAAGAAAAAGCCGGTAAGCAATTGCTGGACGTCCGCACTGGCGCAGGAGGGACATTGCACTTGCTTCCGGCCCTCAACCGTGGTGGAACAGGAGAACTGTTGACCGCATTTGCGGCAACGAAAATCGTAGGTTGGCATAAACCGGCCTCACCTCGCGGTTATTTACCTAAGGTCATTTTTTGCCTTGCCTCAAGCGCCGGAGAGCCGGGCCCTGGCGCTCGGTTCGTGCCCATTACCCTCGCTTTCTCTAGGAAGCCGCGGCAAAGGGAATACGCTTTACGGCCTCTACCGGACAGGCCTGGAAACAACGGGCACAGCGCTTACACTTTTCCGCATCAATGGCATAGAACTCGTAGTCCCTAACGTATATGGCCCCGTCCCGGCACTCGTCTTCACAGGTGCCGCAGGTCATACAGCGCGTTTCATCAATGTAATAAGTCCACTTGTACTGTCTTTCCTTTTCCGCCATGGCCTGCCCCAGACGGGCTTCCCTCCCCGATTTCGATTGATAGTTTAATTTTCGCCAAGAGAAAAAGATATTCCTCCTCGCCGCCACATTTTCTTTCTTACTTACCCCGTCGCGGCGGCGAAAGGCAAGGCCACAATCCGGGCATCTTTGACTACGGAGGACGGTAGGCAAGGGCAATGCCGGTGGCTTCTGCGGTCACAGGGTCCAACGCCATTAAGTCTTCCGGGCCGAGCTCGGCCACGGAGGTTTTACCCAGGGCACGGATGCCTTCGGCCATTTCCGCCGCGGCGGCCTGAAGATAGTTGGCCAAGTGCCGGGCAGCCTGGCCCACGCTCAAGCGGTTGCGGTAACGGCCGCTTTCAAAGACCAGCTCCGTCGGCGGCTCCCACGGCAGGACGTGCAACGCCTGGGTGTGGGTGAGGGCAAAAAGCGCAATGGTACCGAGGTAGACCGCATCGGCCCCGAGAGCCAAGGCTTTGAGGAAATCGCCGGGAGTGAAGAGTCCCCCGCCGATGACGAGACTTACCCGGTCCCGCGCCCCCCGCTCGCGGAGAAAACGTTGCGCCCGGACCAGGGCATAAACGGTGGGCAGGCCGAAATCGTCCTGGATAATCGGCGGCGAGCCCCTGGTTGCCCCTTGCGCACCGTCCACGGCAATGACATCCACGCCGGCGGCAACCAGGTGGGCTAGGTCACGTTCCAGGTATTTGCCGGCCCCGATCTTAACGCCAATGGGTACGCCGCCGCTAAGCGCCCGCAGGTAATCGACCAGGTGCCGCAAGGAGCCAGGTTTCGTTATGTCCGGAAGGCGCGCCGGCACGACGGCATCCTCGCCCGGACGCAGCCCCGCCAGGCGCCGGGCCTTTGCTGTCATTTCCCGTGCCGCGGTGACGTGGCCCAGGCCGGCCCATGCTCCGTGACCCAGTTGGATTTCGATCATGTCGGCTTGCTTAAGGTGCTCCGGGTCCTTGCTCCATTTTCCACGCGCATACTGCACGATGAGCCGTTGTGCCGCGCGCCGTTCAGCAGGCAGCCACGGCCCCTCGCCGGTATTGGTCGCCGTCCCGGCCGCGGTGGCCGCCCGGGCCAGCGCGATCTTCGTCTTTTCGTTCAGCGCCAGACCGTAGGCCATACCGCCGATAATGAGGGGGATTTCCAAGTCCAGCGGGCGGCGCGCTCGTTTTCCCAGCCTCACCCGCAGATCAATCGGTACTTCTTGGGGCGTCGGCAGGGTTTCCAGTTGGGCGATATGAAAAACCAGACCGTCAAAATTGGGCAGTGCTCTCGGGCCTGCCAGAGGGCGATTAATCAAGCTGCCCCGACTGGCGCGCAGGTTGGTTTCCACGATCTTCTGCGGTGAAACACGGCCGCCCGCACTGAACAACTCCCAAAGGTTCTCTCTGTAGGGGTCGGTCATTAACCGTTTTAAGGAGGTATTGACAAAGCGTCTTAACGCGAAGCGCGCCAAGGTCGGACCAAGAAAAGCCAGAATAGCCGTAAGGGCAAGCGCCGCCCCCGACCCGGATCTTCCGTTTTGTCCCTGCAATTAAGATTCAACCTCTCTGGTTCTGTTTCTCTTAATTTAACCCCACGCGCCGCTTCCCATGCTGCCGGCTCCAGGTGATAGGCGGAGTTGGCAGCACCGTCGCACGAAAGTTTGTGTCCTGAAGATGGAAAACTACTCCTCGCGGCAGGAAATTCCGCAGGGCACGTCGAAGGCATGTAGCCGTTATCGGCCACGGAGGGAGGCTAAAACATGACCCCGGCAGAACTGAAGGAAAAGATCAGGACCGTTCCCGACTTTCCCGAAAAAGGAGTTCTCTTCCGGGACATTACCACGCTCTTGAAGGACGGTGCTGCCTTTGCCGCAGCGATCGACTTGATGGTCGCCCATTACCGCGAAATGCCGCTGGAGGCGGTGGTGGCCGTCGAATCACGTGGCTTTATCTTCGGGGCCCCGTTGGCTAACCGCCTGGGTCTTTCTTTTATTCCGGTGCGCAAGTTTGGCAAGCTCCCGGCAAGTACGGCGCGCATCGCTTACGAGTTGGAATACGGCCGCGAAACGCTGGAAATCCACCGCGATGCCATCAGCGCCGGTCTGCGCACGGTCATCGTCGACGACCTTCTGGCCACGGGGGGAACGAGCCTGGCCACGGCAGAGTTGGTACAAAGTCTGGGGGGGATCGTGGTCGAGCTGGCTTTTCTGGTCGAACTGAGCTACCTGAAGGGTCGGGAGAAGCTCCGTGACTACCGGGTTTTCAGCCTGATCCAGTACGATAACTAGTGAAAGGAGGGTTCCGGCCGCCCTGCGGTCGCAGAAGGGGCAGCCGGAGGCGATGGCAAAAAGGCAAGCCTTAGTCGGCGTTTTTGGTGGTTCCGGACTTTACACTTTTTTGGAGGACGTTGAGGAATTCGCGGTGGAAACGCCTTACGGCCCGCCGAGCGACAAGCTGGCGCTGGCCACGGTGGGGCAAAAGAGGGTGGCCTTTTTACCCCGACACGGGCGCGAGCATCAGATCCCGCCCCACCGCATCAATTACCGGGCCAACCTTTGGGCCATGAAGGAGCTGGGCGTGCAGTACCTCCTGGGGCCCTGTGCCGCCGGCAGTCTCCAGCCTCACGTCCGCCCCGGTGATTTTGTCGTTTGCGACCAGTTTGTCGACCGTACCTGGGGCCGGCCCGATACTTTCTACGATGGCCCCATTACGACACATCTTGCCGCCGCCGACCCTTACTGCCCCACGCTGCGGCCGTTGGCCGTAGCCAAGGCGAAAGCCCTGGGCCTGCCGGTCCACCCGCGCGGTACGGTGGTCGTCATCCAAGGACCTCGTTTCTCTACGCGGGCCGAGAGCCGTTGGTTCAGCCAGATGGGGTGGGAAGTAGTCAACATGACCCAGTACCCGGAGTGCATCCTCGCGCGGGAACTGGGGATCTGTTATGTAAACATCTCCCTGATCACCGACTACGACGTGGGGCTTGAGGGACGGCCGGACGTGGAACCGGTTTCCCACGAGGAGGTCCTGCGGGTCTTTGCGGCGAACAACGAAAACCTGCGGCGTTTGCTCCTTGCCATTATTGAGGCCCTGCCGGAAGAACGCCATTGTACCTGTGCTACGGCCTTGGAACGGGCGCGGCTTAAAACCTGAAAGGAAGGGCTAAGTATGACCCGGGAAGAATTGATAGAGGTGGGGAGGCGGCGCATCGGCTGGGCGGAACGCCACATGCCGGTCCTCGCCTCCATCGCCCAGCGCTGGCGGCAAGAAAAGCCCCTTGGCGGCCTCCGCATTGGCGCCTGCCTGCACGTAACCACGGAAACGGCCAATTTGGTACGCGTTTTAAAAGAAGGCGGGGCGGAAGTGGCCCTTTGCGCTTCCAATCCGCTGAGCACGCAAGACGACGTAGCCGCTGCCCTCAACGCTTACTACGGCATTCCCACTTTTGCCGTACGCGGTGAGGACGAACAAACGTATTACCGGCACATCCACCAGGTACTGGACGCAGCCCCGCAGATCACCATGGACGACGGCGCCGACCTCGTGCATACCCTGCATACCCAGCGGCCCGATCTGCTGGGGCAGGTGCTCGGCGGTACCGAAGAAACGACCACCGGCGTCATTCGCCTCCGGGCCATGGCCGCCGCCGGCGCCTTGCGCTATCCGATAGTTGCGGTAAACGACGCGCTTACCAAGCACATGTTTGACAACCGCTACGGTACGGGGCAGTCGGCCGTGGACGGCATCGTCCGCGCCACCAATTACCTGTTGGCGGGCAGCACCTTTGTGGTGGTGGGCTATGGCTGGTGTGGCCGTGGTGTGGCCGCCCGAGCCCGCGGTTTGGGCGCTAACGTCATCGTGGTGGAGGTCGACCCGCTCCGCGCCCTGGAGGCAGTCATGGACGGTTACCACGTCACCGATATGGAAGAAGCAGCACAGCAGGGTGACGTTTTCTGCACCGTGACCGGCAACAAGCATGTCATTGACGCGCCGCACTTCGCCGCCATGCGGGACGGCGCCATCTTGGCCAATGCCGGCCATTTCGACGTGGAAATCAACCTCGAGGCGCTGCGTTCCCTGGCCGTCTCGCGGAAAAAAGTCAGGGAGAACGTGGAAGAATTCCGCCTGTCCGATGGCC
>JACIYD010000094.1 GCA_014360105.1 Clostridia bacterium | reverse complement strand
CCGTGGCGCCGACCGGAAAAAAGCCGAAGGTCGGAATTATCGGCGCCGGTAGGGTCGGGGGAGCAGTCGGGCTTCTTTTACGGGAAAAAGGTTATCCCCTGTGCGGTGTTAAGAACAGCAGCGCCGCCTCTACCGCAAGAGCGGCCAAATTGTTGGGAACAAGAGCATTCGACCGGGCCACGGAGCTGGCGCACGAAGCAGAAGTGCTGTTTTTGACCGTGCGCGACGAGCTGATCGGGCCACTGGCCGCAAGGCTGGCGGCACAAGGCGCCTTCCGACCCGGCCAGGTGGTAATCCATGCCAGCGGCTCCCAGCCGGCTAGCGTGCTGGCGCCGGCCCGCGCAAGTGGGGCTTACATTTTGAGTCTGCACCCCTTGCAATCTTGTCCCACGCCCGAAAAGGGCCGCGAAAACCTACCCGGGGCCGTCTTCAGCATTGAAGGGGACGAGGCGGCCTTTCCTCTGGCCGAACAGTTGG
Source organism: Clostridia bacterium (assembly GCA_014360105.1). Classification (GTDB taxonomy): domain Bacteria; phylum Bacillota; class DSM-521; order Neomoorellales; family SLTJ01; genus JACIYD01. The sequence continues at coordinate 6,079 of JACIYD010000094.1, read as the reverse complement.
TGCAGGACCTCGGCGGCACCTTCTTTTACATCGACCCCGCTGCCAAGCCGCTTTACCATGCCGCCGCGTGCGTAGCCTCCAATTACCTCGTTACGCTCTTGGACCTGGCTCGGGCTCTCCTGGTGGAGGCGGGTCTCCCGCCGGAACTGATGGTCAAAGCTCTCTATCCCCTGATTTACGGCACATTGGCAAACGTGGCCGCGGTGGGTATCCCCCAGGCCCTGACCGGGCCCATCAGCCGGGGCGACGCCGTAACCGTTGCAGGTCACGTCGCGGCCCTGGCGGCGCAAAAGCCGGAGCTTCTGGACCTTTACTGCCTGCTGGGTCAGCATACGGTTACCCTGGCCGAGCAGAAGGGAACCGTTGACGCCATTCGGGCCCGGCAGTTGCGGCTTGTGCTGGGAGGCGACGGGAAAGGTGCACAAGATCAGCGACCCGAAAGAAATGCAGCGGTACAGCCTTGAAGAAAAGCGCCAAGGTCACACGGTCGGCCTGGTACCTACGATGGGCTACTTTCACGCGGGGCATCTCAGCCTGATGCGCCGAGCCCGCCAAGAATGCGACCGGGTGGTAGTGAGCCTGTTCGTTAATCCCCTGCAGTTCGGGCCGCAAGAAGATCTGGCGCGCTATCCACGGGATCTTGGCCGCGATGCCGCCCTGGCGGCCCAGGAGGGTGTCGACGTGCTCTTCCTGCCCGAGGTCGAGGCAATCTATCCGCCCGGCTACGCCACTTACGTCGAGGTGACGGGTCTGACCGAGCCTCTGTGCGGGCGTTACCGGCCGGGGCATTTTCGTGGGGTAACCACCGTGGTGGCCAAGCTCTTCAACCTCGTGCAGCCGGATGTAGCCTATTTTGGTCAGAAGGACTACCAGCAGGCCGTGGTCGTGGCCCGCATGACCGCCGACCTCGGCTGGCCGCTCCGTCTCGTGATTTGTCCCACGGTACGTGAGGCCGACGGCCTGGCCGCCAGTTCGCGCAACGTTTATCTTAACGCCGAGGAAAGGCGCCAGGCAGTCTGCCTTTATCAAGCGCTGGAAGCGGGAAAACAGGCGATTGCGGCCGGCGCGCGGCGGGCGCAAGAAGTCGTCAGGGTGATGGCCGAAGTGATCGCCCGCTACCCGCTGGCCAGGATCGAATATGCCGAGGTGCGGCGGGCGGGGGACCTGGCAACAATGGAGGAGCTGAGGGGCGAGGTAGTCTTGGCTCTGGCTGTCTGGCTCGGCCAGACCAGGCTGATCGACAACGCGGTGGTGGAGGTCGGGTAATATGTGGCGTGAAATGATGAAGTCGAAAATCCACCGGGCAGTGGTTACTGACGCCAACCTGAACTATGTAGGCAGCATCACCATTGACCGCACGCTGATGGAAGCGGCGAACCTCCTGCCTCATGAGAAGGTACAAGTGGTCAACAACAATAACGGGGCGCGCCTAGAAACGTACTGCCTGCCCGGCGAAGCAGGAAGCGGCACTGTTTGTCTTAACGGCGCGGCGGCGCGGCTGGTGCAGCCGGGCGATGTGGTCCTGATCATCTCATATTGCTGGCTCGAGGAGAAGGATTTGCTGACCCACAAGCCACGCGTCGTTTTTGTGAACGAGAAGAATCAGATCATCAAATTGGAGGAACAGGCATAGGGCGCGATCCGCGGCGGCAGAAGCGGCTGCAACCGCGGTTTTTCTTTGTCAAGTAACTGTCAACCAATAGTTCTTGATCGGTTGACTTTCGCGGCTGCGGGCACGCGGCCAACCCCGTATGCTCGTGGCCCAACCGCAAGGTTGACGGGGAAGACCGGGTGCGCGGTACCAAGCGGCGGGAGGCGCAAAAGGAGGGAGAACGTTTTGCGGCAGCAAAAACAGGCGTTCCACTGGGAAAAACACGGGGAGTGGCAAGGACAGACAGGGGACGAGCGGCGGGCGGCGCTGCTGGAGAGGTTGCGGAAACGGCCAGGGGAGTTCACATCCGGCGAGGAACTGGCTCAAGAGCTGGGGCTAAGTCGGACCGCAGTTTGGAAACAGGTCGAGGCCCTACGGCGTAAGGGCTATGTTATTGAAGCCAAGGCAAGGGCCGGTTATCGCCTGCTACAGGCACCCGACCGCCTTTATCCCGAGGAGCTGGCGCCGCACCTTGGCGGCCTGCGTCTGGGGCGCGTAGTTTTTTACCGCGAAAGGGTCGATTCGACGATGGAGTTGGCGCGAGTTTTGGCCGAAGAGGGGGCGCCGGAAGGGACGCTGGTAGTGGCGGAGGCACAGGAAAGAGGTAGGGGGCGTCTCGGGCGGCCCTGGGCTTCGCCCCTGGGGCTCGGGTTGTGGTTTTCGCTTGTCCTGCGACCTACGCTTGTGCCAGCACAGGCCGCCAAGGTCACGCTCCTGGCGGCGGTGGCCGGCGCGCGGGCGGTAGAAATGGTAACGCGCCTGGCCCCGGGCATCAAGTGGCCTAACGACCTATACCTTCAGGGGCGAAAGGTGGCCGGGATCCTTACCGAGCTCAAGGGGCAAGCGGACGCCGTGGACTACCTAATTTTGGGCGTGGGCATAAACGTGAACCAGCAGGAAAAGGATTTCCCTCTTTCCCTGCGCCACCTGGCCACCTCCCTTTATCTCGCCGGCGGGGAGCGGGTCGACCGGGTGCGCTTGTTGGCTACCTACTTGAGGGAGTTCGAACACCGCTACGATGCTTGGCAGGGCGGTTCACAGGAAGATTGGTTGCGCGAATGGCATGAGCGAAATATTACCCTGGGCCGGCCGGTGCGCGTCAATTTTCTTGCCGAGCATTTCCGGGGCGTGGCGTTGGCGCTGGATAGCGATGGGGGATTGATCGTCGCCACCGGCGACGGTGAACGCCGCGTTTTTCATGCCGGCGACGTTACCCTGCTTTAAATTAGAGAAAGGAGGTATAGCGGGAAGGGTCGCCCTCCCGCAGCAAAACAATGTCAACCAAGTCCCTGGTTCAGGTTGCTCTTTTTGCCGCCCTCATTGCTGTTTTGGCACAGATTGCCATTCCCTTACCCGGCGGCGTGCCCATCACGATGCAGCTTTTCGGGATTTATCTTGCCGGTAGCCTGCTTGGCGCCAAGCGGGGCGCCCTGGCCTTGCTGGCCTACCTTTTGCTCGGGATAGTCGGTATCCCGGTATTTGCCAATGGTAGGGCGGGCATCGGGGTCCTCCTCGGCCCCACCGGCGGTTACCTGCTCGGCTTTCTGGTGGGTACCTGGGTGCTGGGCTGGCTGGTCGAGCGCCGGCCTCAAGCCGGCTACGGCTGGATGAGCGCCGCGATGGTGGTGGCCACCCTCATTGCTTATACCCTGGGCACGGTTCAATTCGTCCTCATCACCGAGATGCCGTTGGCCGCGGCCCTCGCCCTCACCGTCGTCCCTTTCTTACCCCTTGATTTGCTCAAGATTCTCGTTGCGGCCGGTGTGGCGGTAAAGGCGCGGCAATTGCTTACAACGGCGGGTTACCTGGAACCTCCTGTTGGCAAGGGCTAGAATCGCGGCCGCAGGCGCCCGCGTAACTGGGTGCCTTTTTTGCTTTTGGCGGTGGACGTGTTATCATGGTGGGTAGACTTTGCCGGTCCGGCAGGCAATTGGGCGGCCCTGGCGAGGGTCGGTGGCCACGGCCGGCAACAATGAGCAATGGGGGGATGTATCATGCTCCTCGCTTTCGACGTGGGCAACACGAACGTTACCCTCGGGATTTTCCAGGGGAAGGAGCTCAAGCAAGCCTGGCGCCTGTCAACCCGGGCCAACAGCACCGCGGATGAACTGGCGATGGTACTCTATACCCTTTTTCATTGCCACCATTTGAGTTTTGAGCAAATCCGCGGAATGATCGTTTCCTCGGTGGTGCCGCCGCTGACACCGGCCATTCTCGAAATGGGGCGGCGCTATTTTCACCTCGAACCGTTGTTGGTGGGACCGGGGATCAGGATGGGCATGCCGATCCGCTTCGACAACCCGCGGGAAGTGGGGGCCGACCGGATTGTGAACGCGGTTGGGGCCTATGAGCTCTACGGCGGGCCGGTAGTGGTAGTCGATTTCGGCACGGCTACGACTTTTGATGCGATTTCTGCTCAGGGCGAGTACCTGGGAGGGGCCATCGCGCCGGGGATCGGCATCTCCACCGAAGCCCTTTTTCTTCGTGCCGCCAAGCTGCCGCGGGTGGAACTGGTAAAACCGAAGAGCGTGATCGGTAAAAATACGGTGGCCAGCATGCAAGCCGGCATCATCTACGGTTTTATCGGGCAGGTGGAGCACATCGTTAGTCTAATGAAACAGGAATTGGGGAGGCAAACCCAGGTGGTAGCCACAGGGGGGTTTGCCGAGCTGATTGCCGGGGAAAGTAAGAGCATCGACCATTTGAACCCGATTCTGACTCTGGAAGGGTTGCGTATTCTTTACGGGCGCAATACGTCCGTCTGAGGCAAAGGCGGGACGGGCAAAGGGGGAGCAAGCGGCAGACGTGCTTTTGGGCAACCTTAAGCTGGAAAGCCCGGTAGTGGCGGCACCCATGGCCGGCGTAAGCGATAAAGTGTTTCGCCGGTTGGCACGAGAATACGGTGCAGCCCTTACCTATACGGAAATGGTCAGTGCCAAGGGTTTGCTTTACCGCAACCCCCGCACCCTGTCCCTGGTAGATCTGGCGGGCGAAGAGCGGGTGGGTGTGCAGCTTTTCGGCGCCGAGCCGGCGGAGGTGGCGGAAGCCGCAGCTCTTGTCGTGGAAAGGGGGGCGGTGCTCGTCGACCTGAACATGGGCTGTCCCGTGCCCAAGGTGGTCAAAGCGGGGGCGGGCGCCGCCCTGATGCGGGACCCGGACCGGGCGGCGGCCATCGTCCGTGCGGTGGCAGAGGCAGTACCGGTGCCGGTGACGGTGAAGATGCGCAAAGGCTGGGACGCCGGTGAGGAAACGGCCCTTTGGCTGGCGCGTGAGGTTGCCGCTGCCGGCGCCGCGGCGATTACGGTGCACGGCCGGACGCGGGCGGATCGCTACCATGGCCGGGCGGACTGGGAGATTATCGCCCGGGTGAAGGAGGCGGTTTCCGTACCGGTGATCGGCAACGGTGACCTTTTTCAACCGGAGGACGCGCAGCGGATGATGGCACTTACGGGTTGTGATGCCGTGATGCTTGCCCGGGGTGTGCTGGGCAATCCCTGGCTTTTTGCCGCTTGCCGCGCCGTCCTTGCGGGAGAGCCGCCGCCACCGCCGCCTGCGGGCAGGACACGGGTGGAAACGGCATTACGGCACCTGGAAATGATGATAGGCTATTATGGAGAAGAACGGGGCGTCTTAAAGATGCGCAAGCATCTCACCTGGTACCTGAAGGGTTTGCCGGGAGCGGCACGTCTGCGGCAAGAAGTGTGTTCGCTCAAAAGCGCCGCCGCGCTAAAGAAACGCCTTTTGGGTTATGCTTGCAGCCTGAACGGCGGTCTGCTACAATGGCCTTGAGTTGCCAGGGAGGTGAAGGTATGGATACCTTTGCCTTTATGATTCATCCGCTAGACGCACGGGATGTGGCACGCAAGTACCGCCTGGCGGCAAAGCTGCCGCCACGTTTGGTCGAGCGGCTTCTTTGCTGGCTGCCGCCGGTTAATACGGCTCACATCACCGGGGTCCGTTCTCCCTACAATGAGATCGAAGGGTGGTTTGTCGGCTGTCCTCTCACTTCGCGGCAGATGCTCAGTCTGCCACTGGAATACGTCCTCCAGCGGATTGTCCAGACCGGACGCTTGGCCGAAAGGTTGGGGGCGAAGATCCTCGGCCTGGGCGCGATGACTTCGGTGGTGGGTGACGCCGGGATTTCGGTGGCCAAGCAGTTGAATATTCCTGTGACCACCGGCAACAGTTATACGGTAGCTACCGCGGTGCAGGGAACCCGGGAAGCGGCCCGGCTGATGGGCGTAGAGTTGGCACGGGCACACGTAGCCGTGGTCGGCGCCACCGGCTCCATCGGGGCGGTCTGTGCACGCTTGTTGGCCCGTGAAGCGGGCAGGCTGACCCTGATCGGGCGTCAGCCGGATAAACTAGAGCGTTTGGCTCATACTATTCTTCACGAAAGCGGCCTGGCGGCGGCGTTGAGCAATAATC
>JACIYD010000093.1:2349-6600 GCA_014360105.1 Clostridia bacterium | reverse complement strand
TGTAGCCGGGCCGTTCCACGTTCGTGCTGTCCGAAAGGAGAACCAGTACCCCCTTTTCCCCGAGTTCGGCGAACTTGTAAAAGTCGGTGACCTCGCCGTCTACCGGCGTGGGATCGAACTTGAAATCACCGGTATGGACGATCGTTCCCAGCGGCGTATGCACGGCAACGGCCACGGCGTCGGCAATGCTGTGGCTCACCCGGATGAATTCGACCTTGAAGGGGCCGATTTTCACCGTGTCGCGGGGCTTGACGCAATGAAAGCGGCCGTTCCTCAGCCCGTCCTGTTCGCGCAGCTTGGCGTGAACCAAACCCAGGGTCAGTTTCGTGCCGTAGAGGGGCACATCCAATTCGCGGAGGACGTAAGGCAACGCCCCGATATGGTCTTCGTGACCGTGGGTGAGGATAATGCCCCGCAACTGCTCCCTGTTTTCAAGCAGGTAGCTGATGTCCGGAATGACCACATCGATACCCAACAGGTCATCCTCGGGGAAGATAAGACCGCAATCGATCACCAGCAGGTGGCCGTCGTAGCGAATGGCCAGGATGTTCTTCCCGACCTCGCCCAGGCCACCGAGAGGGATGACGGCGAGCTTGGCTTCTACATGGGTCATTCATGCACCTCCTGTGGTATGATGCGCCACCCCTACAGCAAAGTACCGGCACCCGAAGTGCCGGCAGCCGCAAATCTCTCGCGCCTATTATAAACCGTTTTTTTGCCGGGCACAAGCCGTTGTCGAGGTTTTCCTAAATTTTACTGAGGCAAAAGGCCCACCTCATGCAAAACCCGGCGCAAAGTCGCCTCCTCGCTCTCGCTCAGGGCCACCAGCGGCGGACGGGGCCGGCCGGCTGGCCGACCCAGCAAGGCCAGCGCCGCCTTTATCGGGACGGGATTAGGAGCCATAAAAAGGGCCTTAAAGAGGGGAAACAGGCGCCGGTGAATGGCCTGCGCCTCCGCCACCCTTCCCGCCACCAACCCGTTTACCATGGCCTGCAATTCTTTGCCCACCAGGTGCGAGGCCACGCTGACCACGCCGTACGCCCCGATGGCCACCAGCGGCAGGGTAAGGGAATCGTCACCGCTATAGACACGAAAATAAGGCGGCACCAGGCGCAGGATTTCGCTCGCCTGGTCGAGATTGCCACTCGCCTCCTTTAAGGCGACGATGTTTTCTACCGCCGCGAGACGCACCACCGTTTCCGGCAGGAGATTGACGCCCGTGCGGCCGGGAACGTTGTAAAGCATCACCGGAAGGGACGTTGCCCTGGCACAGGCCAGGAAATGCTGGTACAGGCCCTCCTGGCTCGGCTTGTTGTAGTAAGGGGTAACCAGCATCACCCCGTCCACGCCCAGGGCCGTGGCCTCGGCGGTAAGAGCTTCGCTAGCGGCCGTGTTGTTCGATCCTGTACCGGCAATGACCGCCGCCTGATCCCCTACTACTTCCTTGACCGTGCGGAAAAGGGTCAGCTTTTCCTCGTGCGTAAGAGTGGGCGATTCCCCTGTTGTTCCGCCGACGACGAGGCCCTCGCTGCCGCTTTCTACCAACTGGCGTGCCAACAGCCGGACACCTTCCAGGTCGAGTGCACCGTCATCGCGAAAGGGGGTTATCATGGCCGTGATGATGCGGCCGAAGTGGAACAAAATCTTTCACCTCCGTTGACAAGCCCGCTGCTAGGCACAAAAACGGCGGTGCAAGGCCGTTACCGCGCGGGGCATTTCTTCCTCTTTGACCAGGCACCAGATGGTCGTATAGGAGTCCGCCGACTGGAGAACGGCAATCCCTTCTGCCGCGAGGCTTTCCATGATTGCCGCCATGATCCCGGGCCGGCCGGTCATCCCCGCACCTACTGCGGCAACCTTGGCACACTTGGGCCGCATCTGCGGCCGGAAACCCAGGGCGGCCAGCGTCGCGCGGGTCTTTGCCTCGTTCTCTTCCCGCACGTTGAAAATAACCCTCTCCGGGAGCACGGTAATAAAGTCGAGGCTGATTCCCTCTGCCGCCAGCGCCCGGAAGGCGCGTACCTGATCCGCGCCCTCAACCTCAAGGATGAACTGGGTCAAGGGGGCAATCTGCGTAATGCCGGTGACCGGCCGATCCGCCTTAATCATTACTGTCTGCTCGAAAGCGCCGTTTACCACCAACGTTCCCGGGCCGTCACTGAAAGTATTCTTGATCCATAAGGGAAGATTGGCCTGCATGGCAATCTCGACCGCCCGGGGGTGAATTACCCGCGCCCCCTCCTGGGCCAATTGGCAGACCTCGTTATAGGTGAGGCGTTCCAGGGTGCGGGCCGTACCCTCAAGCCGGGGGTCTGCCGTTTTGACCCCTTCGACGTCGGTATAGATTTCTACCGCCTCTGCCTGCAAGGCCACCCCTAGTGCCGTGGCGGTCGTATCGCTACCGCCGCGCCCCAAGGTAGTTACCTCGCCTTTTTCGCTCATACCCTGGAAACCGGCGACTACGACCACCTTGCCCTCCTCAAGCTCCTGGCGCAGCCGCCTCGGCTCGACACGGATGATACGCGCCTCGCCGTGTGTTTCATCGGTAATCAGGCCGGCCTGGGGCCCGGTAAGAAAGGTCGCGGCCACGCCCCTCGCGCGCAGCGCCGCGGCCAGCACCACGCCGGAGACGATCTCGCCGCAGGCAAGCAAGAGATCGGTCTCTCTGGGCGTTGCCTTGCCCTCGCGGAGGAGCTCAAGAAGGGTGTCGGTAACATAGGGCGCGCCCCGGCGGCCCATGGCCGAGACGACTACCACCACGGCATAGCCCATTTCCCGCGCGGCCAGCACTTTGCGGAGAACGTGTTCCCTTTCGCTGGGCCCTGCCACCGAGGTGCCGCCGAACTTTTGCACCAGTACCCGCACGGCCATCCCCTCTTCGAGGTTAAAGCAAATTATACTCCAGCAAGAGTTCGGCAATCTGGACCGCGTTGGTCGCCGCTCCCTTACGCAGGTTATCGGCTACCACCCAAAGCGCGAGACCGCGCTCGACGCTAAGGTCCTCCCGGATGCGACCGACAAAAACCTCGTCCCGCCCGGCGGCGCGGATAGGCAAGGGATAGAGCCTGGCAGCCGGGTCATCCTCTACCACCACGCCAGGTGCCTCGGCCAGGAGGCGGCGCGCTTCTTGGGCCGTAAGTTTTCCTTCCGTTTCGATGTTAATTGCCTCAGAGTGGCCCACAAAGACGGGTACGCGCACCGTCGTGGCCGTAATCCGCATCTCGGGTTCCTCCATGATCTTTTGCGTTTCGAGGATCATTTTCATCTCTTCCTTGCAGTAGCCGTTGTCGAGAAAGACGTCGATGTGGGGAAAGAGGTTAAAGGCAATAGGCCAGGGGAAAACCTGAGGCGGTGGCGCCTGCTCGTCCCTTAGTACCGCCCCGGCCTGGACGCGGAGTTCTTCCATCGCCTCTGCCCCCGCCCCCGAAACAGCCTGATAGGTGGAGACTACCACCCGTTTGATGCGCGCTGCGTCGTGCAAGGGCTTGAGCACGACTACCATTTGAATGGTGGAGCAGTTCGGGTTGGCAATAATCCCGCGGTGGCTCTTGACCGCTTCCGGGTTTACCTCCGGCACAACCAGCGGTACGTCAGGCTCCAGCCGAAAAGTGCTGCTGTTGTCGATCACCACCGCACCTTGCGCCACGGCCGCCCGGGCAAATTGCTTGCTTGCCTCGCCCCCGGCAAAGAGACAAAGATCGATTCCGCGAAAAGCATCCGGGGTCGTTTCTTCGACATGCAGTTCCTCTCCGGCAAAACGCACCTTCTTCCCGGCCGAGCGGCTGGTTGCCAGCACTTTTATTCCGGCCACCGGAAAAGAGCGCTCCGCCAAGACCTGCAGCATTGCCTGTCCTACCGCTCCGGTACCGACCACCGCTACCTGAAGACCGGCCAAGGCTAGCACCTCCCGCACAGACTTTCTCCCATTCTAGCGCATTTTGCCGCGCGGCGCCAGCCCCTGAGCCGGTTTCCGCTTTTCCCACGGCCAACCCGAACTGGCTCCGGTCAGGCGCCTAAAAGGATGGGCTGGATTTGCCTTCCCTCTAAAGCACCCAGTACCGCCTCCAGGAGGAGTTCCATTTTGGCCACCAGCGAGGCCCATTTGTTGAAGGGATCGTCCTGGCCAAAGGGCACGAAATAGACGTTTTTTACGTTCAGCAGTAGTCCGATGTTCTTGGCGTTCATGCTTAGGCCGTCGTTGGTGGAAATGGCCAATACCACCGGTCGTTGGTTACGCAACTGCGCCTTGGC
>JACIYD010000093.1:0-2339 GCA_014360105.1 Clostridia bacterium | reverse complement strand
AGCACCGGGGTATCGACGATGCCGTTGGCCAGTTTGGCCAGGGTATTACCCGTACAGGGAGCAATTACCAGCACGTCGAGTAGTTTTTCCGGCCCGATGGGTTCTGCTTCGGCAATGGTGGTCAGCGGCCGGCGGCCGGTGATGGCCGTGATTTCGTTTAACCATTGGGCCGCGGGACCAAAACGGGTATCCGTTTGTTCCAGGGCCGAGGAAACAATCGGGTAGACCTCGGCGCCCTCGGCGACCAACCGCCTCAGTTCCGGTATCACCTTGGCCAGGGTACAGTGAGAAGCGGTAAGGGCGAAGCCCACCCTTCTTCCCTTTAAACGCACGGCTGTGCACCCCCTACTGCCCCACAACAGAGGGTCCCAGCCCGAGATGTTCGCGAATGAGTCTGGGGATGACGCGCGCGAGGATCTCTCCGGCCGTTCTCGGTGCCACCTTGCCAGGAAGGCCAGGAGCGAAGATGGCCTTAATGCCCAGGGCCGCCGCCGCCTCATAGTCGGTACCGCCCGGGGCCGAGGCCAGGTCGATGATCACCCCCTGGGGCGAGACTCTGGCCAACAGGGAGGCGTCAAGGATCATCGCCGGGACGGTATTAAAGATGACCTCTGCCTCGGCGATGGCCTCCGGCAGGGAGGCAAACGGAAGCGGCCGGCAGCCCATCTCATAGGCCCGTGCTAGGGCCGCCGGCTTACGGGCAACCGCGGTAACCCTGGCCCCCAAACCCAGAAGGCCGCGGGCCAACGTTTGGCCGATGCGGCCGAAACCCACGACGAAGGCCTGCGCGCCGTGAATGGTGGTGGGCAGCTCCTGCATGGCGAGCTGGATGGCGCCCTCTGCGGTAGGAATGGAATTAAGGACTGCCACCTCGTCTTCCTCGGCAATTTCCACCAGCTTCAAACCATAGCGAGTTGCCCAGTTCTTAAGGAACGGCCGGGCCGTGCCGATAAAAATGACGGCGTGGCGCGGTATGCACCGCAGCGTCTCTTCCGTGAGAACCAGCTTGGTCGGGCTATAAACGGCCCGGATGACTCCTTCGTCGTCCGTCCCGGGCATAGGGAGAATGATCACGTTCGCCCCGCGTACCGCTTGCTGGAGATCACTTACCAGTTCGGCCACTTCCAGTTGGGGTAAACGGGGGAAACCCACCACCCGGACGGTCGCCCCCTGGGCCGCCAGTGCAGGGATGAGCACCAGTTCGCGGTCGTCGCCGCCCAGGACGGTTACGGTCAGGCCCGCGAGCGCCTGTGACCGCACGGCCTTGACCTCCTTTTCGTCCCTACTGGTGCTTATTATATGGGGCAGCTACGCCAGGGGTGCACGCCCCTAAAACTTGAGGACGTTTTCCAGGCCGTAAACGAGACCGCGTAACCGGCCCACCTCTTTGATGGCTAGGAGAACCCCGGGAATAAAAGATTCGCGGCTGGTACTGTCGTGGCGGATGCTCAGAATCTGGCCGTTACCGCCGAAGATTACCTCCTGGTGGGCAACGTAACCGGGGAGGCGCACGCTATGGATGCGGATGCCCCGGTAATCGCCGCCGCGGCTTCCGTGCAGCCTTTCGTACTCCTGCACCTTCGCTCTCGGTGGTTCCCCGCGGGTTTCGAGGATCATCTCCGCCGTCTTCAGGGCAGTGCCCGATGGGGCGTCGAGCTTTTGCTCATGGTGCATCTCAATGATCTCCACCTGGGGAAAGTAACGGGCGGCCATGCGGGCAAAATGCATCATCAGCACCGCGCCCAGGGCAAAATTGGGGACGAGGAGTACCCCGACCCCGCGCTCTTCCGCCAGGGAATGAAGCTCGTCCACCTGCGGCGCCGTCATTCCCGTCGTTCCGATGACGAGGTGGGCGCCCGCCTCAGCGGCTATTCTGGCGTTATTAAGCGCGGCCGCAGAATTGGTAAAATCGACCACGACCGCCGGCCGGCCGGCACTGATGGCAGCCGCCAGATCATCGGAAATCTTGAGCCCGACTGCTTTCTCCCCCAGAAGTTCTCCGATGTCCGTTCCCACATAGGCCACATCGACCGCGCCTACCAGGGACAGCTCCTGATCCCGCCGTATCCCGCGGCAGACCTCCCGGCCCATCCGGCCACCGGCACCGGTGACCAGCACCCGAATCACCGTCTCCTTCCCTCCTTCGAAATGTCATTTGTGCTCGAGCTTCGAGCTTTGGCGGGCCCGCGGCTCGTGCGCGCCACAGAATTTCAAAGCCCGAATTAGCCTAGCCGGGGATGCTTGTCCAGAAAAGAGATAAAAAAATCGCCGCTTATAGCTTTCCTTTCTTTAAAACGGATAATGTCGCCGGACGTAGGTCTGGTCAAGATCGACGATCA
>JACIYD010000092.1 GCA_014360105.1 Clostridia bacterium | reverse complement strand
AGCTCTTCGCGTAAGGTACCCAGCGGTTCGTGGGTCGTAAGCTTGTGCTGGAAGAAAATTGCCAGGTAATGGAGGAGACGCCGGGTGCGATGCGGGCTGATGCGGCTGGACATCATAATGGTGTTGAGCGCGTTAAGGACAAAATGCGGGTTGATTTGTGCCTGGAGGGCATAAAGTTCCCGCTGGCGCCCCTGCTCGGCTTCTTTCCGGAGCCGGCTGACCGCCAGCGCCAGGGCGGTGAATTGGGCGAGAAGCAGGGCTTCCCTTTGCGTAATTCCCTCCTGCTCCTGCGCTTTGCGCCAGGCTACCAGCGCCGCCGCCTCCCCGCCGGCCAACCGCAGCGGTGCTACCAACGGCCTTCCCAGATAGCAGGCGCAGCCGCGCTCAATCCACGCGCAGCGAAAGTCGGTCGCAGCAAGGTAAGGCTTGCCCGCGTCGAACCGGGGTCGTAACGCGTGCCACGGCCAGGGATAGGTATGGCCTTGGGGGCAAGTCGGCGGGGAGGCGGCAATAATGGCATCCTTGGCAGTAATAACAACAGCGGCAAAGTGGCCAATCTTGCGAACGCTTGCGGCAAAGTCGTCCAGGGTAAGGCCGGAGGCTTCAGACAACGCGGTCACTTGACGAAGAAGAAGAGAAATTGATGCCGGCGACAGTAACCGCCACGCCCGCCCCTCCAGGGCACAGCCCCCGGCGCTGATGGCCGCCCGGAACCCGGTACCCGTCGCGTGTCTTGTGCCGGCCAATTCCGTTAAGCCCCCAATCTCGACCGTTGACCTGCTGTTGCTGCCGTTCCCCTGGGTTATAGGAATTTACCGAAAATAATGTTTCGACGGTTCACCCCAAGATTCCTGCTGCCGGCAGAAAAATCTTCGCAAGTTGGTTGCATCCGCCTGCCGGACGGGTATATTTTTCCCAGGAGGTTTTCCCACGGCCGCGCCGAAAGATTACCGGGTGGCACTGTTCGTTTCCGGAGTAAGGTGAGGCGATTGGTCTTAGGCATTGGCATCGACTTAATTGAAGTGGCACGCATCGAACGACTCTGGCAACGGTTCGGTTCCCGTTTTCTTGAGCGCCTTTACACTCCCACGGAGCTGGACTACAGTCTGCGCCGTGCCAGGCCGGCGGCGGCTCTCGCGGCGCGTTTTGCTGCCAAAGAAGCGGTAATGAAGGCGCTCGGGACGGGGTGGGGCGGCTGTGCCTGGCACGAGATCGAGGTGGTACGGCGTCCCGGAGGAATGGTGGCCCTCAACCTCTACGGTGCGGCGGCAAGGCGGGCCGCCGCCCTGGGCATTGATGTCTGGCACCTCTCCCTCACCCACGGTGAGGCCTATGCGGCGGCTTTGGTCGTGGCGGAAAGGAGGTAGCGCGCTTGAAGGTAGTCACGGCGGAAGAAATGGGCAATCTTGACCGTTTGGCCGGCAGCGAGTACGGCATCCCGAGCCTCCTCTTAATGGAAAACGCGGGCTTGCGCGTGCTTGAGGTCATCCGGCAGCATTTTGCCGGCGATCTCGCGGGCAGGCGGATTCTCATTTTCAGCGGTCGCGGCAACAACGGTGGCGACGGCCTGGTGGTGGCAAGACACCTTTTAAACGCCGGGGCGGAGGTGAAGGTTTTCCTCCTCGCCCGGCCGGAGGAGGTGCGAGGCGACGCGGCCGTTAACCTGGCCATTTATCAAAAAATGGGGGGCAAGCTTCACGCCGTCCTTGAAGAAAAGGACCTGCAGCGGGTGGACATCGCCCTTCTCTACGCCGAGATGGCCGTTGATGCCATTTACGGTACCGGTTTTAGGGGCGCGGCCGTGGGCCTGGTAGGCGAAGTGATCAAGATGCTCAGCCAGGCGCGGTTGCCGGTGGTGGCCGTCGACCTGCCTTCTGGGCTTGAAGCGAATACCGGTCGCGTACACGGGCCGTGTGTCCGGGCTACTTATACGGTCACCTTTGCCCTCCCCAAACTCGGCCTTTATCTTTATCCCGGGGCGGCGTACGTAGGACGGTTGGTGGTGGCCGATATTGGTATTCCCAAGGTGCTCGTGGCGGCGCAGCCGTTGGCGCGTGAAGTCGTGACGCCGGCCTGGTGTAAAGCCCGCCTGACTCCCCGCCGGCCTTGGGGCCACAAGGGGGACTACGGGCATGCGCTGGTGGTAGGCGGCTCACCCGGACTGACCGGAGCGGTGGTCATGGCCGCCGCCGGGGCGCTTTACAGCGGCGCGGGGCTGGTGACGGCGGCGGTACCGGCCGGGTTGCATGCCATCCTGGAAGAGAAGACCCTCGAGGTAATGACCCTCGGCCTCCCCTGTACCCCCGACAATACCCTGGCCAGCGAAGCCTTAACCCCTTTGGAGGAATTCAGCCGGCGCTGCCAGGTGGTCGCCTTGGGGCCGGGGCTGGGCCGGGATCCGGTCAGTCAGGACCTGGTGCGTACGTTCCTGACGCGGGTGCGGCAGCCGCTGGTGCTGGATGCCGATGGTTTGAACGCCCTGGTGGGTCACGTGCATATGTTGAAGGAAGCGAAGGCCCCGCTGGTGCTTACACCCCATCCCGGAGAAATGGCGCGGCTTCTGGGTACCACGGCAGCGCGTGTCCAGGAGGACCGCTTGGGCACGGCCGAGCAAGCGGCGCGCGACTGGGAGGTTACCGTAGTGCTCAAAGGCGCAAGGACGGTTGTCGCCTCGCCCCAAGGGAGGACCTGGCTTATTCCCAACGGCAACCCGGGTATGGCCACCGGCGGAAGCGGTGACGTCCTCACGGGCATCATTGCCGGGTTTATTGCTCAGGGGGTGGCCGTGGAAGAGGCGGCGGCGCTCGCTGCCTTTATCCATGCGGCGGCGGGTGATGCTGCGGCGCAGGACCGGGGGCAGCGTGCTCTGGCGGCGGGCGACCTGTTGACCTACCTTCCCCGCGTGCTGCGTGAACTGGAGGGAACGGACGACTGACTATGGCGAATTTTGCCGGCAGACCCGTATGGGCCGAGGTGGACCTCGGCGCGGTGGCGCACAATCTTGCCGAGATCAGGCGGCAGGTGGGAGAGAAAACGGCCGTCATGGCGGTGGTCAAGGCCAATGCCTACGGCCACGGTCTCAGAGAGGTAGCGCGTGCGCTCAGCCGCGCCGGCGCCGCCTGGCTGGGTGTGGCGGTGCCCGAGGAAGCACTCGAGTTAAGGGAACTGGGCCTGGAGCAGGCCATTCTGGTGCTAAGCCATACCCCGGCAAAAACAATGGTGGAAGCAATCAAACAGGACATTCGTCTGACCGTCTACAGTGCCCACCAGCAAAAAGACCTGGTGGACGCCGCGCGCCGTGCCGGTAAGCGGGCCAAGATCCATCTCAAAGTGGACACGGGGATGGGGCGGTTGGGCTTTCCCCCTTCACCGGCCGGACTGGAAGAGATGCGCGCCATCGCCGCCGCGCCAGAAGTGGAGGCCGAAGGGATCTTTACCCATTTTGCCTCTGCCGACGAAGAAGACGCGAGCTTTACCCGCTACCAACTCGGTCTTTTCCGCGAAGTGCTGGCACGGCTGGCCGCGGCGGGTTGCCGTTTTCGCTGGCGGCACGCCGCCAACAGCGCGGCTTTGCTCCGGCTGCCGGAAACCCACTTCAACCTGGTACGGCCCGGGCTCGCCCTTTACGGCCTCTACCCTTCGCCGGCGGTAAACAACGGCTGCGTGCACTTAAGGCCGGCAATGTCCCTCAAAAGTCGCATCGTCTTCCTCAAAGAGGTGCCGGCCGGCACAGGCATCAGTTACGGCCGTACCTTCGTCACCCGGCGGGAGAGCCGGATCGCGACCCTCCCGCTGGGATACGCCGATGGTTACAGCCGCCTTCTTTCCAATTGTGGCCAGGTCCTGGTGCGTGGCAAGCGGGCGCCGGTGGTAGGGCGGGTCTGCATGGACCAAACGATGATCGACGTTACCGACGTCGAGGGGGTTGCCGAGGGGGACGAGGTGGTGCTCTTTGGGCGGCAGGGCGAAGCCTTTCTTCCCGTCGAGGAGCTGGCGGCAAAAATGGGAACCATCAGCTACGAGGTTCTCTGCCTGGTAGGCGAACGGGTGCCCCGTTTTTACCACGGTTAGGCGCAAACAGGTTTTCCTTGCCTTTTTTGCCTCGGACATATATAATCTGGGTATAGCGTCCACTCTATATCAGTCTTCTAGGGGGTGCTCTTGTGCCGGGGCTGAGGCGAATCATGATTAGCCTACCCGAAAGCCTCTTGGCAGAAGTAGACGGGTTCCTGGCAGTGGAGAGGCGAAATCGCAGTGAGTTCATCCGCGAGGCGATGCGTGTTTATCTTGCGGAAAGAAGGCGCCGTAGCGTGCGGGAGGAAATGAAGCGGGGCTATCTGGAAATGGCCTCGCTCAACCTCGCCCTGGCCGAAGAGCACTACGAACTAGAAAACGAGGTTCAGGGTCTTTACGACAACGGCGTGGCCCTTTCTCAATACCGTTAATGGAGAGCCAAGTAAATGCTGGTGCGCCGGGGAGACATTTTCTACGCTCAACTTAATCCCGTCGTGGGATCGGAACAGGGCGGCACCCGACCGGTATTGATCATCCAAAACGACATCGGCAACCAGTACAGCCCCACGACCATCATTGCTGCCATTACTTCCCAGATCAACAAGGCCAAACTGCCCACCCACGTAGAAATCAGCGCCGAAAAGAGCGGCCTGGAAAGAGATTCCGTAATCTTGCTCGAACAGATTCGTACTATCGACAAAAGCCGCCTGAAGCAGAAAGTGGCCTTTCTCGACGAGGAAACAATGACCAAGGTTAACCGGGCGATTGAGATCAGCCTTGGCTTGGTGGAGCTTTGAATGGAGCCGGTAATCGGCATTACCTGCAAACACGAGGCCGAGCAGGGCCAGATACTACTGGAGGAGGGGTACGTGCGCGCCATCGAGGCCGCAGGCGGCCTTCCTCTTCTGCTGCCGCCTCTAGGTACGGCCGCCTCGGTCGCCCGTTGTGCCACTGTAATCGATGGGTTGCTGCTTGCCGGGGGGCCGGACATTGACCCTGTACACTTCGGCGAGGAACCGCGGGGCACGGGCACGATCAGCCCCTTGCGCGATCATTTCGAGCTTTCGCTGCTCGCGGCGGTGCTGCGGTTGGGGAAGCCGGTGCTGGCCATCTGCCGTGGCGTCCAGGTGCTAAACGTCGCCGGGGGCGGGGATCTCTACCAGGACGTTCTTTCCCAGTGTCCCGAAGCCTTAAAGCACATGCAGCAAGCCCCTGCCTGGTATCCCACGCACCGGGTGAATCTGGCGCCGGGAAGCTTCCTCGCCCGCCTCTATGGCAGCCCGAGCTTGCGGGTAAACAGCTTCCATCATCAGGCCATCCGCCGGGTAGCTCCCGGTTATCGGGTGGCGGCCCAGGCAGAAGACGGGTTGGTAGAGGCGATCGAGGCCTCCGGCCCGGCCTTTGTCGTGGGCGTGCAGTGGCATCCGGAAAGGATGTGGGAAAGTGACGAGCGGCAGGCCAGGCTTTTTCGCGCCTTTGTAGGCGCCTGTGGGGCAGGCAGTTGCCGCACCCTGCCGCTTAAAGCGGAGATGACCGGCAGGTAGGCGCCGGCGGTTGTCACAGGACAACTTAGGATCTCCCCGGGGGTGCCGGAAGGCTGAGAGGCATCAGGCCAACCCTTGGAACCTGACCTGGGTAATGCCAGCGGAGGGAAGGGGAAACGACACATCCCACCAAGGCTGGTGGGTTTTTTGTTCTGCATTGCGGAGGGGCCGTTGATGAAACTAGGCCGGCTTTACGTCATCGTTGACGCCGCCACTTGCCGCGGCCGCCCTCTCGCGGCGGTAACCGCAGAAGCGCTCGCGGGCGGCGCGCAAATCATCCAACTCCGGGCCAAGGAATGGTCAACCAGGCGACTCTTGGAAGAAGGCCGGGCCATACTTGACCTTTGCCGCCGTTACGGCGTACCATTGCTTGTCAATGACCGGGTTGATGTCGCCTGGGCACTGGGGGCCGATGGCGTACACCTCGGTCAGGACGACTTCCCCCTGCCCCTGGCGCGCCGTCTCCTGGGCGCCGGGAAGATCATCGGCCTTTCGGTGGATACAGAGGAGGAAGCGCTGGCGGCGGCCGCGGCCGGAGCCGACTATGTCTCCCTTGGCCCGATCTTTCCTACGGCGACCAAAGAAGACGCCGGGCCGGTGGTGGGGCTTGAGGGTCTCGCCCGCGTACGGCGAGTGCTCACTCTGCCGCTGGTTGCCATTGGGGGCATCAACCGCGAGAATGCCGCCGCGGTACTGGCGGCCGGCGCCGACGCGGTAGCGGTAATCAGCGCCGTGGTCGGTGCGGTGGACGTTCGGGCCGCCACCGCGGCGCTGCGTGCTCTCTTGGAGGAGAAAGGGGCGAGGAAACCTTGACGCAACTAGAAAGGGCAAAGCGCGGCGAGGTAACACCGGAGGTGGAAGCGGCGGCCCGCGCCGAGCGAGTGGCGGCCGAGGCGCTGGCGGCCAGCGTGGCGACCGGGCAGGCCGTACTGCCCGCCAATCCGCGGCACCGGCCCAGGCCTCTGGCCATCGGGGCGGGCTTGCGGACCAAGGTCAATGCCAATCTCGGCACCTCGCCGGCGGCCAGCTCGTGGGAGGAGGAGAAGGAGAAACTGGCCGTCGCCCTCGCCGCGGGGACGGACACGGTGATGGACTTAAGCACCGGCGGGGATCTGG
>JACIYD010000091.1 GCA_014360105.1 Clostridia bacterium | reverse complement strand
AATCTGGCCCGGTGCCAGGTTCTCGCCCGGCGCCACCAGTTCGTCACCTGTAGAGACGATACCGACAGCAAGAGGCAGCCGCACCGGCACCTCTTTAACGCCGCAGGCGGCCAGGAGGGCCAGGTCCTGGGGCCGCAGACGGCGGCCGGCGGGCAAGGCGGTTTGGCCGGCTTTGAGATCTTCTCCCTGGACGAGCAGGTTCTCCCCCGGCGCCACCGGCCGGAGCACCGCCACGGTTTGCTCGTCGACCGTTTCCGTGTTTTCGAGCATCACCGCGGCGTCACTTCCCGGCGGGAGCATACCGCCGGTCGGCAGTGCCGCCGCCCGGCCTGGCTGAAGTTCCCTTAGGGCAGGCCTGCCCATTGGTACTTGATCCGTAAGCAAAAGATAGGCGGGCAAGGAAGGAGAAGCGCCGAAGGTGTCGGCCGCCCGCACCGCGTACCCGTCGACGGTGGAGCGCGTAAAAGGAGGCAGGTCTACCGCACCGGCTACCGGCCGCGCCAGAACCCGGCCCAGAGCGCGTTCCAATTCGACGCTTTCCACACCCACTTGCGGCCAATGCGCTTCGAGGGCGCGCTTAGCCTCAGCGACGGTGATGACCTGAAAGAGTTCCACCGCAAACACCGTTCCGGAGCGCACTAGAAGCAGCCTAGCTGACAGGAGACGATCTTGATGCCCAGTGCGTCCGCGGCCTCACCTACCACCCGCAGGGGTAGGTTGAGCTGGCCCGCCAGTTCGTGCGCCCGGGCGCAAGTGATGCGCCCCGCTTGTTCGTGCGCCCGCAATGCCTCTCTCAGTTCCACCGGGATTTCCTCCGGCTTAACCCCGCTCCCCTTTCGCTCGCGCAAAGCTCCGGCCTCCTTCGAACAATACCATTTTCATCCTTCGTGGTGCCGCTATTTTAGCGGCATGAAGGGCTCCTCCGCTTTCATTAAGGTCATTCTAACGTAAAAAAGAGCGCTATGTCAAGAAAAACAGACCGACCGATAATCCAGGCTTGCGGGCCGGCCATGGACCCCGGCGCGCCGGTTCTTTTTAGCGGCCAAGAACGGCCTCATAGGCTGCCAGGTAGCCGTTAACCATTGCTTCCGCGCTGAAATGCTCTTCCACCCACCGGCGACAGCGACGGCGATTGATTCGTTGAACTTCCGCCACTGCCGCCTCTGCCTGCGCCAGGTTATCCACCACAAAGCCGGTAACGCCGTGGCAGACTACCTCCGGCACCGAGCCTTTGCCGAAACCGATCACCGGCGTGCCGCAGGCCTGGGCCTCAGCCAATACCAGGCCGAACGGCTCCGGCACGGTTACGAGGTGGAGCAAAGCCAGGGCGCCGCCCATCACCCGGTTGCGCTGGGCAGGCCCCACCGGACCGATGTAGCTGATCTGACGCTCGTCCAGGTGAGGCCGAACCTGCGCTTCGAAGTAAGCTTCCTCATCCGGGGGAACATAGCCGGCAATCACCAGCGGCAGCCCCGTGCGCCGGGCCAGCTCGATCGCGAGATGAGTCCCCTTTTTCGGGGAAATACGTCCCAGGAACAGCAAGTACTCCCCTGGTTCCTCCACCAGCGTAAACCATTCGAGATTGATACCGTTATAAACGTTGGCCACGTAGTTAAGTTCGGGCAGGCCTTCCCTCTCGGCCAAGCTGATGGAGACGTAAGGGAGGTGCTTGAAGCGCCGGTAAATGGTCCGGGTTTCCGGCTCGAGCAGGGC
The DNA here is from genome assembly GCA_014360105.1 of Clostridia bacterium. GTDB lineage: Bacteria > Bacillota > DSM-521 > Neomoorellales > SLTJ01 > JACIYD01. The sequence continues at coordinate 4,972 of JACIYD010000091.1, read as the reverse complement.
CGAGCCGTGGAGCGTGGTGATGATCGGCGTCTTAACCAGGGGACTGAAAACCAGGGGATAGCAGTTAAGGTGGTTGTGCAAAAGATCGAACTCGGCCGCCTGCTCCAGGCAGAAGCCCAGATGGAGGAACTCGTAGATTTTCGGGTTAAGGCTCGGGTCTTCCCCCAGGGGCCGTGGGCAGATCCACCGCACCTCGGCGCTGAGCGCGGCCTCCCCGGCGGCAAAAACGGTTACCGCGACCCCTTTCTTCACCAGACCCTCGGCCAACGTAGCGACGACCTGCTCCCAGGGACCGTAGTGCCGCGGCGGCGTGCGCCAGGTAATCGGTCCCATAATCCCAATGCGCAAGAACCTTCACCCCCGGCCGGTCGCATCCCCCCACCACCAGTGTGGGCATAAAATCCAACGCCGGCCCGCGAGTGCGGCACCTCGGCCGGCGACTGCCAGCCACGGCCTCCGCAGCATCTCCCCGGCGCGCGTGCCTTGCGCCGCCACCCCGCGGCGCCCGCGGCCCACGGCCACAGGGGTCCGCGCCAGGCAACCTTGCCACGCACTCACACCCGGGAGGGGCGTCCCATGGCACCGGTGCCGCCGCCATCGTCCGGGTTCGCCACCGGCAATTGCACGCTAAAAAGGGTGCCCTCGCCTGGTTGGCTGGCAACGGTGACGCGACCGCCATGCTCTTTGATGATGCGGTAGCTTAAGGCCAGGCCCAGACCGGTACCGTTGACCTTTGTGGTAAAGAAGGGTTCGCCCAGCCGGGCCAAAATCTCTTCGTCCATACCGCAACCATTATCTTTGATATGAATGAGCACCGCCTCGTCCAGGCAGGTGTAGCCCACCCAGATCCTGCCCCCCGGGGCGACGGCGGCGAGGGCATTAAGCAGGAGGTTGAGAAAGACCTGCTTAAGTTGTCCGCCGTCGGCCTTAACCGGCGGCAGGGCACCGCCATAGCAGTGGTGGACCTTTATCTGGCGGCAAAAGGCTTCCCCTGCGATGAAAGCCAGTACTTCCTCCATAATTTGCCCAACATCGACCAAAGAAAACTGCGAGGAGGCGCTACGGGAGAAGTGAAGGAAGTCTTCGAGCATACCCGCCACCCGGTCGATCTCCGCCACCGCCAGGGTGAGATAGCGCTCGGTGCCGGGGTTGTCGCTTAGGCGGCGCGCCAACAGTTGGAGATAGCCCTTGATCGCCGCCAGCGGGTTGCGCAATTCGTGGGCCAAACCCAGGGAAAGCTGGCCGGCAGCATGCAGGTTTTCCAACCGGTGCAACTGCTGGCACTTCTCGCTGGCGAGGACGTCCTTGCGGTAAAGTTGGTGACAAAGGTAAAGGCCGACCGCCAAACCGACGCCGGGGCAACCCAGGCTGACGGCCGCCAGTCCCGTTTGCTCACCCAAGAGGTAGATCAGGAGGCCCGGTAAGGTGCTACACGTGACGGCAGCGAGCAAGACCTTGCCGGTCAGGGGGTGAGAGAGGGAACGAAGCATTGCGCCTCACCCATTTCACACCGGGCTTTTTGCACAAGCGACAGCGCAAGCCGACCGAAGGCCACGGATGGCCAGGCCAGTCGCGGCGCCACGGAGGGCGCACACGAGCCGCGAGCCCGCCCCAAGTACAGCGCAAGCCTCAACTCGGCCCGCGAGGCTTGCGCCAACGTGGGAGCATAAGAGCGCAAGGGGCAAACTGGGGATCGATAACCCAATTTGGTACAGGGTTGGCACCTGAGACCGGCGCCAACCCTGCCGTTAAAGTATCAAAGTTTCTCCAGGCGTACGGCGCATACCTTTAGTTCCGGAATCTTCGCCTGCGGATCCCGCGCGGGGTTGGTCAACTGGTTAATGGCCAACTCCCGGAAATGGAAAGAGGTGAAAACCAGGCCGGGCGGTACCGCCGTACTCGCCCGCACCCGGACGACCAGAGAGCCCCGGCGCGAGCTGAGCCGGGCCTCCTCCCCGTCGGTCAGGCCCAGGGCCGCCAAGTCTGCGGGATTGACCTCCAGCCACTCTGCCGGTAGAAGGGCTTCCAGCCCGGCCACCCGCCGTGACATGGTGCCTGTATGATACTGAAAGAGGCGGCGCCCGGTGGTCAACAAGAGCGGATAATTACCATCGGGTTCCTCGGCCGGCGGCACGTATTCCACCGGGTGGAACTTGCCCAGGCCGCGGGTAAAACGCTCGGCATGCAAGTAAGGCGTTCCGGGGTGATCGGCCGTGGGGCAAGGCCACTGCAATCCTGCCCCTTGCGCTAGCCGGCGGTGGGAAATACCGCCGTAGCTCGGCGTAAGGCGGGCTATTTCCTCCATGATGGCGGCGGCGTCGGGATAGGTCATGGGATAACCCATGGCCGTCGCCAGGCGGCAGACGATCTGCCAGTCGGGAAGGGCTTCTCCCGGGGGATCCACCGCCTTGCGTACCAGTTGGACCCGCCGTTCCGTATTGGTAAAGGTGCCTTCCTTCTCTGCGAAGCAGGCGGCCGGCAACACCACGTCGGCCAAGGCGGCCGTCTCCGAAAGAAAGATGTCCTGGACGACCAGGAAGTCGAGACCGGCCAGGGCCTCGGCCACGTGTTTGCCGTCCGGATCGGAGAGGACCGGGTTCTCACCGACGATGTACATTGCCCGGACCTTTCCCGCAAGGGCCGCCTCGAACATCTCGCCTACGGTCAGCCCCGGCGTGGCCGGCAGCGGCCGGCCCCAGGCGGCGGCGAATTTTTCCCGCACCGCCGGGTCGGTGATACTCTGGTAGCCGGTGAGGACATGAGGCAGACCACCCATGTCGCAGGCACCCTGGACATTGTTCTGGCCGCGCAGGGGATTAACCCCGGTCCCCGGCCGGCCGATATGGCCGGTGAGGAGGGCCAGGTTGGCAATGGCCAGCACGTTGGCCGTGCCGCAGATGTGCTGGGTCACGCCCATCGTATAGAGGATCATCGCTTTCTCTGCCCGCGCATACTCCCGCGCTACCCGGCGAATGGTTTCCGCGTTAATCCCGGTGATGGCCTCGACCTTCTCCGGCGGGTATTTGGCCACTGCCTCACGTAGCGCCTCGAAACCTTCAGTGCGTTGGGCCACAAACTCGCGGTTCCACAAGCCTTCTTTGATGATGACGTGGCAAAGGCCGTTCAGCAAAGCCAGGTCCGAGCCGGCACGGTGCGCCAGATGGACCGTAGCCAGCCCCGCCAACTCCGTGCGCCGGGGATCGGCGACTACCAGCGTCGCCCCCCGCCGGAGGGCACGCCGCACGAAAAGACTGATCACCGGGTGGGTTTCGGTGGTGTTGGTCCCGATGGCGAAAATAAAGTCGGCCTCGGGAATCTCGGCAATGGAGTTGGTCATCGCGCCGCTACCGAATGCTGCCGCCAGACCGGCGACGGTCGCGGCGTGTCAGAGGCGCGCGCAGTGGTCGATGTTGTTCGTGCCCAACACCGCCCGCGCGAATTTGCTGATCAAATAGTTTTCTTCGTTGGTACAGCGGGCGGAGGTCAGTACCGCCACCGCGTCCGGGCCGTGGGTCGCCTTGACGCGGCCCAGCCGTTCGGCCACGTAAGCCAGGGCCTCGTCCCAACCGGCGGTAACAAACCGCTTCTCCTTGCGAATCAGGGGTTGCCGCAGCCGTTCCGGGTGGTGGATGAACCCGTAACCGAAACGCCCCTTTACGCAAAGGTGCCGCCCGTTGACCGCGCCGTCCGGCGCGGAAGTTACCCCCACTACCCGGCCGTCGTTCACATTGAGTTCGATGGTGCAGCCGGTACCGCAGTAAGGGCAAACGGTGCGCACCTTGCGGCGTTCCCAGGTGCGCCCCTGCCCCTGCATCTCCTTCGGTTGCAACGCCCCCACGGGACAAACGGCCACGCAACTGCCGCAGGAAACGCAGTCGGCCTGGGCGAGCGGCAGGTCGAAGGCGGGGATCACCCGGGTGCCAAAGCCGCGGTAGGCGAAGTCGATAACACTCCGGCCCTGCACTTCGGCACAAACGCGGACACACTTGCCGCAAAGAATGCACTTGTTTAGATCGCGCAAGATAAACGGGTGGGAGGCGTCCACGGCATAAGCGTGGGTCTCGCCGCGAAAAGGCGAAGAGCGGATGCCGTAGCGATAGGCGTAATCCTGCAGGCGACAGTCTCCGGCCTTGTCGCAGGCAAGGCAATCCTGGGGGTGGCTGGCCAGCAACAACTCCAGGATGGTGCGGCGCGCTTCGATGACCGCAGGCGAGGCCGTCTGCACCTCCATCCCTTCGCTCACCTGGGTGACGCAAGAGGCCGGCAGGTTGCGCATGCCCGCGATCTCCACCACGCAGAGCCGGCAGGCGCCAACCGCGGTCAGCTCCGGGTCGTGACACAAGGTGGGGATGGTAATCCCGGCGGCGGATGCCGCTTCCAGGACGGTGGTCCCCGCCGGCACGGTCACTGGGCGGCCGTCAATTGTTAGGGAAACCGTTTCCACTTCGCCTCACCCCCTACTCCTTGATGACGGCGTTGCGGCGGCACTTCTCGAGGCAGGTGCCGCAACGGGTGCATTTTTGCTGATCGATCACGTGAACCTGCTTGGCCTCGCCTTGAATCGCCCCGGCGCTACAGTTGCGGCGGCAGCGCCCGCAGCCGTCGCAGCGCTCCGGATCAATGCGAAAGACGATCAGGGCACGGCAGGCACGCGCGGGACACTTTCGGTCGCGGATGTGGGCCTCGTACTCGTGGCGGAAGTACTGCAGCGTGGTCAGCACCGGGTTAGGCGCGGTTTGACCGAGACCGCAGAGGGCGGTACTCTTGATCACCCGCGCCAGGCGTTCCAGGTGGCCGATATCTTCTTCCTCGCCCTGACCCCGGGTGATGCGCGTGAGGATTTCCAACATGCGCTTGGTTCCCTCGCGGCACGGGGCGCATTTGCCGCAGGATTCGCTCTGGGTAAAGTTCAGGAAGAAGCGGGCCACATCGACCATGCAGGTATCTTCGTCCATCACCACCAGGCCGCCGG
>JACIYD010000090.1 GCA_014360105.1 Clostridia bacterium | reverse complement strand
TGCCGCCGAGGTCGAAGCCGCGGTCTGGCGGCTGGTGGCGTCCTGGCTGAACGACCCCGAAGCTCTGGCCGCCCGGATCAGAGAAGAGGACCGATCTGCAGACCTGGTGGCCGACCTGAACCGGGTCGAGGCGGCCCTGGCCGACGTGCGGCGTGGGAGGGAAAACGTGCTTCGGGCGCTGGCGGCGGGCCTTCTGGATCTGGACGGGGAGGCCGCAAGGGCGCTCGCGGACCTGAAAGCCCGTGGCAGGCGGCTGGAAGAGCGGAAAAGGGAGATAGAGGCGGTGTTGCGCCGGGCGGCGGCAGACGAGGCCAAAATTCGGGAGCTCTGTGCCGCGGCAAGGGGATACCTTGAGAGGGCCGACGCTTTGCCCTTTGAACAGAGGAGAGAGCTGGTCAGGGCTTTGGTGCGCCGGGTGGTGGTGAGCGGAAGGGGGAATGACGTCCGCGTGACGGTGTACGCCGCGTTTGCGCCCGCGGCCGAAGCCGTGTTTGTAGAGACGGGGCGGGGGTGAGTCAAAGATCGGCCTTTTGTCACCTTTTGTAGGTTGCATTTCGATCGCACCCTGATTGACCAGCCAGAGAAGCCCGGCCAGGTCTTCCACCAGGAGATAATTGATCACCTTGCGGCGGCCGGCGGAGGGCAGGGCTACGGTGGGGAGCCAGGCGGGGGCGTAAGCGGGGCATTCCTTCTGGTAGAAAGAGTGCCCTTTAATGCCTTCCGGGTAGCGGCTCATCACCATGGGGCGGCCGGCGAGGTGCGGGAGGAGGTAAGGACTCACCGCGGCGTAGTAATGCAGAAGGTGCGCTTTGGTGTAGCCTTCCTCCGGCCAGAAGACCTTTTCCAAGTTGCTCAGCACCACTTCCTTTTCTTCGGTGCGCACGACGATTTTCTTTTCCATCCCGCTTTTTCTCCGTGTTGACTGCGTGATGCAGTGGAATGATAGCAGTGTAGGAGGTGCGCGCTCTGCTGGGCAACCCCTTTAAGCCGATGGAACCGGTGCGCTGGCCGGTACCCTTTGACGACCCCGGCTGGCTTTTCCAGCCCAAGTGGGATGGCATCAGGATCGTCGCCCACTGGGACGGCAAGGAGGCGCGCCTCTTCAACAAGCGCGGTCAGGAATGTACCGCCCGGTACCCGGAAATTGTCGCCGCCCTGCCGGCCGCCCTGAGCGGGAGGACGGCCATTCTCGACGGCGAGATGGTGGTCTTTTACCAGGGCAGACCGAGCTTCCCGCGGGTGATGCAGCGCGCCCTGGCGCGGCGCCCGGCGGTGCGGGCGCAGGCCGTGGCGGCCCTGCCGGCCACCTACCTGGTCTTCGACCTGGTCTACCTGGACGGCCAGGAGCTGATGCCGCTCGGCCTGGAAGAGCGTCTGGCCCGGTTGGCACAGGCGCTGGCGCCAGCGGAACCGGTGGTTCTGACCGACAGCTTCCCGGCGCAGGGCCGCCTGCTCTTCGCCGCAGTGGAGGAGCGCGGCTGGGAGGGGATCGTGGCCAAGCGCCGGGCCAGCCCCTACCGGCCCGGAAAGAGCGCATATTGGCGCAAGATCAAGGTGCGCCGCCGCCAGCTCTGCGCCGTGGGCGGCTTCACCGTCACCGGCGAGGGTGCGGGCGCCCTCTTGCTCGGCGCTTACCAGGAAGAGACGTTCGTCTACGTGGGCCGCGCCGGGAGCGGCCTCACCGCGGAGCACCGGCGCCTCTTGCCCGACCTGCTGGCGCCTACGGAGACCAGCCAGTGCCCCTTTGTGCCGGCGCCGCGGGTACGCGGCCTGACGGTGCGCTGGGTGCGGCCCACCCTCACCGTGCTCGTCGAGTACGCCGAGTGGACCGAAGAGCTGCACCTGCGGCACCCGGTAATCGTCCGCTTTACCCCCGAACCGGTCAGCGCTTGCCGCCTGCCGTAGCCGGCTTGCGGCCTTTGGCGGCGGCGCGTTTTGGCTTTGCCCCACCAGTGCCCTCCCGGGCGGTGCGGCGCTCTGCCTCGGCCCGCTCGATGCTCGCCCGCAGCGCTTCCATGAGGTCGACCACTTTGGCCGGTGCCGGTGGCGGCGCCACCGCCACTTCGCGACCGGCGATCTTGGCCGTGATCAGTTCTTGCAGGGCCTTGCGGTAGTTGTCCTCGTAGCGTGCCGGCTCGAAGGAGGCGGACAGGCTATCGATGAGGCGCTTCGCCATTTCCAGTTCCCGGGGATCCGGCGGGGGCGGCGGTGCCAGCCCGGGCAGGGCCTCCGGTCGGCGGATCTCGTCGGCGTAGAGCATCGTTTCCATGAGCAAAGCCTGCTGAAAGCTTCTGATGGCGACCAGGGTTTCCCGCTGCCGCAGGGCCACTTTCGCCAGCGCTGCGCGGCCCGTTTCGCTCATGGCGCGGTGCAGTAGCGCAAAGGCCTTCTGGCCGCCCTCACCGGGTGCCAGATAGTAGGGCCGGCTGAAGTAAATGGGGTCGATTTCCCGCAGGTCCACAAAGTCGCTGATCTCAATTGCCTTGGTTGTCGGCAAGGGGAGTTCCGCCAGTTCCTCTGCGGCCACCACCACGTACTGGCCGCGGGCGTACTCGTAGCCGCGCACGATCTCGTCCTGCTCAACGTCTTCCTCGCAGGTGGGGCAGCGCTTGACGTAATTGATGGGGGTGTGGCATTTGCGGTGCAGGTAGTGAAACTTGAAGTCCCGGTCTTCCGTGGCCGGGTAGACCTTGACCGGAATGTTTACCAGCCCGAAGCTAAGAGCGCCGGTCCAGATGCTACGCAAAAGACAACCCCCCCTGATAAGGACACACGGAACCCGTCTGAATTGCCCCCTAACAGTATTCTTCCCCGGTGCCCGCTCCATGCGACCCGTTGCTTCGCCTCAACCAGCGAACCGGCGCGGCCTGACCTGTCGCCCCTCTTGCCGAAATTCCAGCTCCTTGTCCTTCTTTGCCGAGCCGTGTTATGATGGCTCTGTAAATTTACGTGACGGGGCGAGCTACGGTGGAATTTGTTGCGGACCTACACGTGCATTCGCGCTATTCGCGGGCGACGAGCAAGGACGCCACCCCGGAGGCATACGGCCGCTGGGCAGCCCGTAAAGGGGTAACGCTGGTGGGCACCGGCGATTTCACCCACCCGGCCTGGCGCGAGGAACTGCGGGAGAAGCTGGAGCCTGCAGAGGAAGGGCTCTACCGCCTGAAGGAAGAATGGTGGCGCCGGACAGAGGCGTGGGGCGAGGCTGGACTTGGGGGCGAATACTCCCCTTGCGGCGAGCCCGCGCCGCATCTGGTCGAGCCCGACGGCCGGCCGCGCGTCCGCTTCGTCGTTTCCGGGGAGATCAGTACGATCTACAAGAAGGGCGGGCGGGTGCGCAAGGTGCACCACCTCATCCTCCTGCCCGGCCTGGAGGCGGCGGAGGCAGTGAGTCGCCGCCTGGAGAGGGTCGGCAACCTCCAGGCCGACGGCCGCCCCATTCTCGGTCTGGACAGCCGCGACCTTTTGGCGCTGGTGCTGGAGGTGTGTCCCGAAGCGCTCCTCATCCCGGCACACATCTGGACGCCGCACTTCTCGCTGCTCGGCGCCAATTCCGGCTTTGACCACCCGGCGGAGTGCTTTGAGGACCTGGTGGCGCACGTCGGCGCCGTGGAAACCGGCCTTTCTTCCAACCCGCCCATGAACTGGCGCTTTCGCGCACTGGACCGCTTCGTACTCGTCTCCAACTCGGACGCCCATTCCCCCCGCAACCTGGCCCGGGAGGCAAACCTGTTTGCCACCGAGCTTTCTTACCCGGGCGTCTGCCGGGCGCTGTGGGAGGGCGCAAACGGCGGTTTTCGCGGCACGCTGGAGTTCTTTCCCGAAGAAGGGAAGTATCACTACGACGGTCACCGCGCCTGCGGCGTGCGCTGGCCCCCCGCCGAGACGCGCGCCGCGGGCGGTATCTGCCCGGCCTGCGGGCGGAAGGTAACCGTGGGCGTGCTGCACCGCGTGGAGGCGCTGGCCGACCGGGAAGAGGGCGTGCGGCCGCCGGGGGCCTGTTCCTTTGAAAGCCTGGTGCCGCTGCCCGAATTGGTGGCGGCGGCCCTGGGCGTGGGGCCGGCGTCGCGCCGCGTGGGTGAGGTCTATTTTCGCCTCCTCCATCTGGGGCCGGAGCTTTTCGTCCTGCGCGAGGCTCCCCTGGAAGCGGTGGAACGCCTGGCCGGTCCGGTGGTGGCCGAAGCGTTACGGCGTATGCGGGCCGGCGCCCTGGAACTCTTGCCCGGGTTTGACGGCGCCTACGGTACCATTGTCGTGCTGCGGCCGGAGGAGCGCCAGCGGCTGGAAGGACAGGTTTCCCTCTTTATCCTCCGGGAGGAGGGCGGGGACCCGCCGCTCGCGCAAGCGCCCGCGGCGGACGCGGCCACCAGGGCGGCGGGCGAGGCGGGCGGCTTGGCGGATGGCGCGGCAGGTTTAGGGGGCGGGACGGCGGGCGCGGTGACGGGTTGGGCCGGTACAGAAGCCATGGCGGCCAGGCTTGAAGAGGGACGGCCGGGCGCCACGCGGGATGGTGCGCCGTCGCGGCAGGATGGGGCGTCCCCGAGTGATGCGGCCGCGGCGCGCTACCTTGCCGGGCTTAACCGGGAGCAGCGGGAGGCGGTAACGGCCGCCGCGGGCCCGGTAATCGTTATTGCCGGGCCGGGCACGGGAAAGACGCGCACCCTGGTGCAGCGCATCGCCTACCTCATCGGCGCGCGGGGCGTGGCGCCGGCGGAGATTACGGCGGTCACCTTTACCAATAAGGCGGCAGAGGAGATCCGCGGGCGCCTCGGCGAGATCTTGGGTGACTTAGCCGGCTCGGCGGGGCCCGTTGTCGGCACCTTCCACAGCCTCTGCCTCGACCTCCTGCGCGCCGTGGCCGCAACGGCCGCGGCGCCGCCGGCCTTGAGGAACGGTTTTACCGTGCTGGACGAGGGCGACGCCCGCCGGGTACTGGCGGAGGTGCTGCGGGAAACAGGCCGGCCGGCGGGGGAGGCGGAAAGGTTGCTGCGTCGGCTTTCCTTTTACAAGAGCCAGGGGTCGGGGCCGCATTCGCCCCAGGTGCCGGCGGCGCTGCGGCCGCTCTACGCGGCCTACCAAGAGCGGCTTACCGCCTACCGCGCCCTGGATTACGACGACCTGCTGCTGCAGGCGGCCGCGCTGCCGGATGGGCTGTTTTTCTCCCCTGGCCGCCACCTGCTAGTGGACGAGTTCCAGGACGTCAACCCCGTGCAGTACCGCCTGGTACGGCGCTGGGCGGGCGACGGCCGTAATCTTTTCGTGATCGGCGATCCGGACCAGGCCATCTACGGTTTTCGCGGTGCGGACCGCAGGCTCTTCCGGCAGCTCAAGCAAGATTATCCCGCGGCGCGCGTTTTCCATCTTACGACGAATTACCGCTCCACGCCGACCATTCTCCGGGCGGCCGCCGCGGTTCTGGCCGGGGGCGCAGGTGAAGAAGACGGTCCCGAGATGCAAGGCGCGCCGGTGGCAACCAGGGACGACGGCCCGCGCCTCGTCCATTTGACCGTACCGGGCGAACTGGCCGAGGGCATCGCCGTGGTACGGGAAGTAGGGCGCCTGGTGGGCGGCGCTACCATGCTGGCGGCCGACGGCACAGGCGAGGTGGCGGCGCGGGCGTGGAGTTTCGGCGACATCGCGGTGCTCTTTCGCACCGGCCGGCAGGGCGAGCTTTTGGAAGAATGCTTTCTCAAGGAAGGTATCCCTTACCGGGTTCTGGGGCGGGAGAGTTTCCTCGAGGACGAGGAGGTACGGGAAGTCCTAGCCTTCTTGCGCTGCGTGAGTGACCCGGAGGACGATTTCCACCTGCAGTGCTGCCTGGCCGGCGGCCGCTTCGCCCTCAGCCCGGGAGGGCTGGCGATCTTGCGCGAGACAAGCGGCGCGGTGGGCGGTATACGGCCGGCATTGACGGCCCTGGCAAATGGAGACGACCGCCTGGATACGGGTGATGCGGCGAGATTGCAGGCCTTTCTGCAGGCGTTGGCCGCCTATCGTGAACTGGCGGCCACGGCGCCGCCGGCGGAACTGCTGGCCCGCTGGCTGGCCGAGCTGGGCGGGGAGGAACCGGAGGCGCTGCGGCGGCTGGCCCGGCTGGCCGGTCGTTTTCGTGACGTCACTTCCTTCCTGCGCGGATTGGTCCTTGCGCAGGAGGGGGATTACGAACGTCCGGGCCCGCAGGTCGCCGCGGAGGCGGTGAGCCTGATGACGCTGCACGCGGCGAAGGGGCTTGAATTTCCTGTGGTCTTCATCACCGGAGTGGAGGACGGTCTTCTTCCCTTTAAGGACCGCGAGGGCGGGGCGGCCGCGGCGGCACTTGCGGAGGAGCGCCGCCTCTTCTACGTAGGCCTCACGCGGGCGCGGGACCTGGTGGTACTCGTTTCGGCGGGGACCCGGAGGCTTTACGGCCGGAAGACCGCCCGCGCGCCTTCGCCGTTTCTCGCGGCCATCCCGCCGGACTGCCTGGAGCGGCGGGCCTGGGCGGAGGAGAGGGGCAAAAAACCCGGCCGGGCCGGGGGCTACAGCCAGCTTCGCCTCTTTTAGGGAGCACCCATGGGGCGTGGCCCCACAACGAAGGCGGGCCAGAACCACGCGCACCGCCGGCCAAGCTTGTTCGGCCTGGGTTATCCCCAGTTTGCCTCTTGCGGTCTTTGGCTCCCTCGTTGGCGTGAGCATCGCGGGCGATACTGGTGCTCGAGCTGCGAGCTTGAGGCGGGCTCCCGGCTCG
>JACIYD010000009.1 GCA_014360105.1 Clostridia bacterium | reverse complement strand
CCGAAATCCCCGCCGTGGTGCGCAATGCCGAGCGCATCCTGGCGAGCGTGCGGATGCTCGAGTTGAACGTGAACGAAGCCTTGGCGGTACTGGAAGGGGAGGAGGGGATGAGAGAGGTTAGCTGAAACGATTGGCGTCGTTGGCTTGGGTAGGGCCTGCCGCTAAGCCGGGAAGCAAAAGGGAACGCGTTTACTTCGCCGTTGAGGAAGGAGGAGCCCAGTAATGTCGTATCAGATGCGGACGAAGGGCAGGAAGGCGGCCGCCCTCCTGGTGTTGTGCCTCGTGGCGGGGCTTTTATTGGCAGGCTGTGGCCAGCCGAGCCCTTCTCCCGGCACGCAGGGAAAAACAGAAGCACTCAAGGTCGTCGAGCTAAAACTGGCTCATTTCTGGCCGAGTTCGCACTGGATCGAAACCGAGGTGGTGCCGGCCTGGGTTGCGGCAGTGGAAAAGGCAACTAACGGGCAGGTAAAGGTGACCAGCTATCCCGGCGAGACCCTGCTCAAGGCAGCGGCCATCTACGATGGCGTGGTCCAGGGTGTAGCCGACATCGGCATGTCGTGCTACGGCTATACGGCCGGCCGCTTCCCGGTCATGGAGGCGCTGATGATCCCTGGCATTACTTACAACAGCGCCAAAGTGGCGAGCAAGGTCGCCTGGGAGACGGCGAAGCAGCTTAATCCCAAGGAGCTCCAAGATACAAAGCATCTAATGGTGTTTGCCACGGGTCCGGGCGCGCTCATGATGAAGGCGCCGGTGCGCACGCTCCAGGACCTAAAGGGTGTAGAAGTCGGGGTGACCGCCGGCCCGCGGGTTAAAGCCCTGGAACTGCTGGGAGCCACGCCGGTGGCCATGCCCATGTCGGAAATGTACGAGGCCCAGTCCCGCGGCGTGATCAAAGGGTGCCTGGGTCCGGTGGAGGTACTTAAAGGCTTCCGCCTGGGCGAGGTTACCAACTACGTGACGGAAACACCTTTCCTCTATAACCAGGTGTTTTTCATGGTGATGAACCAGGCGAAATGGAACTCCCTGTCGCCCGAGGTGCAGAACGCCATTACCGAGGTCACGGACAAGTTGTACGAGGAAAAAGTCGCCGGTCTCTGGGATGCCATTAACGAGTCGGGTATGAAGTGGGTACAGGAGAAGAAGCCGGTAGAGGTCCTGACGCTCTCCGCGGAGGAGCAAAAGGTCTGGCTGGGCCGCCTGCAAACCATGCTGGATGAATATACGGCGACGCTCAACAGCAAGGGCTTGCCAGGTCAGGAAATCATGAAGACCATTCAGGATCTGGCCGCCAAGTATAACGCGGAATACAAATAGCCAATGGTTGAGCGGCGCACGGTGCGGGAGGCCGTCCTCTTGGAGGGGGCGGCCCCTGCCCGCTGCGGCGCGGCAGGGAGGTAGGAAAACGATGGAGGCGTTCGCGCGACTGGTACAAGGGCTTAGTCGAAATCTGGATCGAGTAGCAGGGTGGGCCCTGGTAGCTACGATGCTGCTTGTGGTGGGCAATATCATTTTGCGTCTCTTGGGGCGGCCCATCCAGGGCACCTACGAATGGGTGGGTTTTCTCACCGCTCTGGCCATCGGCCTGGCCCTCGCCCAGTGCGCCGTGCAGGACGGCCATATTGCCGTGACCTTTCTGGTAGACAAGCTGGCACCCCGTGCCCAGGCGGTGGTCGTCTTTTGTGGCGGCGCAGTGAGCGTTGCCTTTCTTGCTTTTGCCGCGTGGGAGATCGGCCGCTATGCCACAAGCATGGTCCGCAGCGGCGAGGTGGCAATGACCACGCAGGTGCCCTTTTACCCCTTCATTTATCTGATTGCCTTCGGCTTTCTCGTCTTCTGCCTGATCGTCTTCACCGGTCTGCGTGAGCCCATAAGAAAGGTGGCGAAGAAATGAGCCCGCTGCTGGCCGGTATCGTCGGCACCCTGGTCTTCGTCGTGCTCCTCCTCTTGCGCATTCCCATCGGTATTGCCATGGCCCTGGTAGGCTTTGCCGGCTACAGCTACCTGGTTTCGCCGGAAGCGGCCCTGCGCATGATGGCCAACGATTTCTTCGGCACCTTCTCCTCCTATTCCTTAAGCGTAATCCCCATGTTTATCTGGATGGGTTTTATTGCCTACCACTGCGGCATCGCCGGCCGGCTTTACCATTTTGCCCATAAGGCGGTGGGGCATCTTCCCGGGGGGTTGGCCATGGCGAGCGAAGTGGCCGGTGCCATTCTGGGGGCCGTGTGCGGTTCGAGTACGGCCACTACGGCCACCATCGGCGCCATTGCCATTCCGGAGATGCGCAAGTACGGTTACCATCCCTCGCTGGCGACCGCCAGTGTGGCCGCCAGCGGCGGCCTGGGTATCATGATTCCGCCGAGCGTAATTTTTGTCATTTACGGTATCGCCACGGAGCAGTCTATCGGTAAGCTCCTGGTGGCGGGTATTCTGCCGGGTATGCTTCTCTGCATCCTGTATATGATTGCCACATGGATCATAGTGGCCCGTAACCCTGCTCTGGGCCCGCCCGCAGCGCGTGCTTCCTTCGGCGAGGTGCTGGCCTCGCTGGGCCGGGGCTCAACAGAAGTCTTGATCGTCTTTGCTCTCTCCATCGGCGGTCTTTTTGCGGGCTGGTTCACCCCTACCGAGGCGGGTGCGGTCGGTGCCGCCGGGGTGCTGGCCGTAGCCTTGCTGGAGCGGTCGATGACCTGGGAGGGCTTTCGTGCCTCTTTGCTCGATACCACGCGCACGGCGGCCATGATCATGTTCCTGGTGGCGGGGGCCATCATCTTCGGCCGCTTCTTTGCGATCAGCCGCATCCCGTTCGAACTGGGCCAGTGGGTAGGCGGCCTGCCGCTGCCGCCCTGGGCGATCATGGGAATCATCATCGCCGTGCACCTCGTGCTCGGTTGCTTTATCGATGCTATTGCCATGATCTTGCTCACCATCCCCATCTTCTACCCGGTGGCCGTAGATGCCCTGGGTTATGACCCCATTTGGTTTGGTGTCATTATCGTCATGGTTACCATCCTCGGCGTGATTACACCCCCTGTCGGGATGAACGTTTATGTGGTAAAGGGTCTGGCCAAAGATGTGCCTTTGGAGGAAATCTTCCGGGGCATCTGGCCCTTCATCATTGCCATTGTGGTCGGCTGCGCCATTCTTATTGCCGTGCCTCAGATCGCGACCTTATTACCGAATATGATGCGCTGAAAAGCTCGCATGGCTATCGTAAGGGGTGCCCAAAAGGCTACCCCTTACACCGTCACGAGCCTCGGATGGGCGCCCGTACGGGTTGTTGAGCCCGGCCTTGCCGTGGTAAGATGGGGCCTAGATTTGGCCAGGCCGTTTGCCGAGGTTTGCCGCACAGGGTACCGTGAGAAGCCTTCGGGCGGCCGTGCCGGGAATGCCTCATCGGGGCCGAAGGAAGGGGGCCCAATAGCGGCAGGAGGGTCGGTTCTTGCTCATCGAGGTGATTACCGTGGGAGCGGTACGAGAACCCTATCTCAAAGAGGGCATAGCCGACTATGTGCGGCGTCTGCGGCGTTACGTGCCGCTGACCCTGAGCGAGGTGCCGACGGCTCGGATTCCCCCTGGCGTAGATCGCGCCGAGGTGGAGGCGGCGAAAGCAAGAGAAGCGAGGGCGGTTCTGCGTCACCTGGGTCAAGGTGCTTACGGCATAGCGCTGGACGAACGGGGAGAGATGCTCGATTCCCCACAACTGGCCCACTGGTTGAACGACCTGGCGGCCAAGGGCGTTGGCCGGGTGGTTTTCGTTATCGGTGGTGCGCGGGGCCTGGCCTCGGAGGTCCTCGACCGGGCGGATTTCCGCCTGTCGCTTTCACGCTTGACCTTCACGCACGAAATGGCCTGCCTGATTCTCCTGGAACAGCTCTATCGCGCCTTCAAGATAAACCGAGGAGAGCCCTACCACTACTAGCGTCAGAAACTCGTGCCGGGCTGGCGCGGAGGTGGGATCGTGGTGGTGGAGAGCCTTTGGTAGGCTATCCTCCCTGGATTATCCGTAGTGCCGGCTTCCTTTGTTGCGTTGCGAAGGTAACCTTCGTCTGCCAGCGGTTGTGATAGAGTAGATTACCACACTCTCGGTGAAACCCTTGGAGGAGGAGCACCCATGGCTACCAGAACCGTCATCAGCGACTGCATGCTCTGCGTCTGGGACTGCGGCATCAAGGCCCATCTGGAAGACGGCCGCCTGGTAAAAGTAGAAGGCCTGCCGGAGCACCCGGTGAGCTGGGGCTATATCTGCCCGCGGGGTGAAGCCCTGCCGGATTATCTTTATGCTCCCAACCGCCTCCTCGCCCCCAGGCGCAAAATCGCCGGCCGCTGGCAAGAGGTGAGCTGGGAAGATGCCCTTAATTACTGTGCGGCGCGCCTGGCCGAAATCAAGGATAAATACGGTGCCAGATCTTTGGCCATCTTCTGCGGCTCGGTAGGGGTGGAAAACCTCGAGGTGGCAAGCTTCGCCCGGCGCTTTAAAGGCGCCTTCGGCACCCCCAATCTTCTTTCGGTGGAAAACATCTGCTACCGGGCGAGGATCCTGGCCCGCCAGCTCACTTTCGGCCGCTACCCTCTGGAGGACCCGAGAAACGCCCGCACCATCGTCCTCTGGGGCCATAACCCGGACGGCGCCAAGGGCATGCTGGGAAGGCTCATCTGGGAAAAGCTAGAAAAAGAAGAACTGGCCCTCATCGTCATCGACCCCAGGCTCATTCCCCTGGCCGAAAGGGCGGTCTTGCACCTCGCCCTTCGGCCCGGCACCGACGCTGCCCTTGCCCTGGCCATGCTCAACGTTATCATCAAAGAAAACCTCATCGACCAAGACTTTGTCAACAACTACACCGTGGGCTTTGAGAGCCTGGTGGAGCACGTCAAACCCTACACCCCGGCCTGGGCGCAAGAAATCACCTGGGTCCCGGCGGAAAGCATCGAAAAGGCGGCGCGCCTGTTTGCCCAAAACGGCCCGTCCTGCATCATCCAGGGGGTAAACAGCCTCGACCAGCACCGTAACGGCTTCCAGAACTCCCGCGCCCTTGCCCTTTTACAGGCCGTCACCGGCAACTTCGCCCGCCCGGGGAGCTGGGTGACTATTCCCCGCATCCCCCTAGGCAACTTAAGCCTACCCGACCGGGAGCCCCCTTTGGGAGCGGAGGAATACCCCATCTTCAGCAGCCTCTGGGGGCGCAAGTCCCCTTACGGCATTGCCACCCTCTTCCCTCGGGCCGTCTTGGAAGGAAAACCCTACCCCATCAAGGCGGCCCTGGTCACCGCCGCTAACCCCGTGGTCTCTTTCCCCGCGGCAGGTCTTTTCAAACAAGCTTTTGCCAGCCTTGACTTTTTGGCCGTGTTCGATCCCTTCTTTACCGAAACGGCGGAGCTGGCCCAAGTGGTGCTGCCTGCCTGCACCTTCTTGGAAAAGGGAGGGATCTCCTACGTCTACGGTGTGGTACACGGTCTGCCCTTTGCCCAAATCCACCAGAAAGTCGTCGAACCCCTGGGAGAATCCCGGCCCGACTGGTGGATTTGGTCCGAACTTGCCCGCCGCCTCGGCCTTGGCCAGTACTTCCCCTGGCAAACCGAAGAAGAAGTGCTCGATGCCCTCTTAGGCGAAGGGGATTTCAAGGAAAGACTAAAAGCAAGCCCCCAAGGGATTTACTACGGCGAAAAGGAATACTACTCGTACGAAAAGAAAAAGCTCGCCACACCCAGCGGCAAGGTCGAACTCTACTCAAAAACCTTAGAAGAGCACGGCTACGACCCTTTGCCGTCCTATCTGGAGCCGGCCCAAAGCCCCGTCAATACCCCGGAGCTCTACCGGGAATACCCGCTCATCCTTATTAGCGGCGCACGTTCCCAGGCTTACACCCATACCCAACTGCGGGGGCTGGCTTCCTTAAAGGCCCTTGAGCCCGAACCCCTGGCGGAGATGCATCCCGAGACTGCTGCCCGCTACGGCCTCAAAGACGGGGACCGGGTGCGGCTGGAGACCAAAAACGACGCCGTCATGCTTCGCCTGCGCACCACACCAAAGATTACCCCCGGCGTGGTGAGTGTACCCCACGGCTGGGCCGAGGCCAACGTCAACCTCCTGACCGACCTGGAGGGGATTGATCCTGTCACCGCCTATCCCGATTTCAAGGCGGTCTTGTGCCGGGTGAAAGCGGTTTAAGGTTTTTTGGAAAAATTAGGGTTCCCGCCGGTGCAGGCGGGATTTTTTTGGCGTGGTAAAAAGGGCGGCTGGCGGAGGGGTAAGGCCTCGGAGAGCGCCGCCGCAGCCGAGGAGCGAGGCACAGCGTTTCTCAGCCGTGCAATTTACGACATACCGTCGAGGGATCTACTCCTAAGAGACGGGCGGCCCTTCTGATACTTCCCGCCTGGTTTAGCGCTTTCTTCACAATTGATTTCTCTACCCGCTCCATTACTTCGCGCAGGGAAAGCGGGAAGGCCAATTCCACGTTGACCGAGTCCGCACCGGAGGGAGAGGTGCTATGTGCGTACTCGGGCGGGAGGTCTTCGAGTCTTATTTCCGACGAGGGGCTCAAGACAAGAAGCCTTTCGATGAGGTTCATCAGCTCGCGTACGTTTCCCGGCCACGGATGGGCAAGGCAGAAATCCAGCACCTCGGGTGCCACGCTCTTGTTGGTGCCGTACCGCTTATTGTGCTGGTCGACGAACTTCAGAACCAAAGGAATGATATCGTCCCGCCGCTCCCGGAGGGGAGGGATGAACAGGGGAATCACGCAAAGCCGATAGTAGAGGTCCTTGCGGAAACTGCCTGCCATCACCATCTCTTCCAGGTTACGGTTGGTGGCGGCGATGATGCGTACGTCTATCGGCTTCGGGCGGTTACTGCCTACGCGGGTTACCTCATGTGACTCCAGCACTTGCAGCAGTTTGGGCTGCAGGCTCAAGGGTAATTCGCCTATCTCGTCCAAGAAGATGGTGCCCGTATCTGCGCTTTCGAACAGCCCCATCTTGCCGCCTCTCTGGGCGCCGGTAAACGCACCGGGTGCGTAACCAAAAAGCTCGGACTCCAAAAGGTGCTCCGGAATGGCCGCACAACTCACGGTAATAAACGGCGCATCCTTGCGGCGGCTCAAACGGTGAATCAAGCGGGCGATAACACCTTTGCCCACGCCGGGTTCGCCGAGCAGGAGTACCGTACTATCAACCTGTGCTAACCGGCCGGCCGTATGCACTACCCGGCGCATGGCCGGGCTTTCGGCAATAACCTCGTCTCCCGGAGATTCCCCGGGCACGGCACCATTCTCCGGTAAAGCGCGCGATCCCCCAAGCGCCTCATAGAGATGGGCCAGCTCCGTAATATCACGAATGTTGCTGACCACACGAAAGATGTTGCCGTTTTCGTCAAACGCCGGGGTACTGGTGGTCAGCACGAGCTTCCCATTACGGTTTCTCTGCACCAGAGTGACAGGGCGTCTGGAACGGAGGACTTCAAGTGCCACCGAGGGAAGGAAATAACCGCGCCTTTCCAGATTACTCACGTGCTCGCCGAGTACTTCGTCGGCCTTGATGCCTGTAATCGCCTCGTAGGCCGGGTTAACGCGCACGGTAATGCCGTTACCGTCGACCACATAGATGCCGTCATGCGACGAATTGAAGACGGCGGAAAGTTCCCTGAGCAGTTCATCCGGTTCCTTAGCCAGAGGAGAAGGATCGGCGGTTCCGCGAGACGGTGCTTTAACCGGCATGTCCGTTCACCTCGTTTGCATCGTCGCTAGAAAGGGACCGGTTTACATATAGGTACCCGCAATCCCGCGATACCTAATCCTGCAGCGCCAGAGCACATCGTCGCTCTCTAAGTTACGACGCAAACCGGGTGTTCGTTAAGGCAGATCACCTCTACGACATAGCTGAGGAGCATACGAACGCTCGGCCGGTAAGCCGGTAGATAATTGATTCGATGCGGATCAGTAGGACTCCTGCTGGTACATATTGATTACTTACGTCCGCTAGAGCCGTACGGGCGTTGCATCACTGCAACACCCAGGCGGTCCTGCAACAGGCAAATTGCGCACACCAAGCCGTTTGTAGGCATCTCTGCAGCAGACACCCACAACCACATTACGACCACATTAAGGGAAACGCTCGTGTTTCAAGGGTTTGAAAGTCGGCATGGGATTTGCTCATAGACGGTTAACAAACGATAAACGTCGGCGGTCGGGAGGTGCGACTGTGACGGAGGTCCGGATTAACGTCGAGGCCTGTGACGGGTGCGGCAAGTGTGTGGCAGAATGTCCTAACGGTGTCTTTGAGCTTGTCAACGGGAAGGCCAAGGCCAACGCAGCAGAGTGCATGACCTGTTATTATTGCGAGACGTTGTGTCCCAAGCTGGCCATCAAAGTCATCGAGTAGGACTACCTGGGCCTGCGAGTAAAGAAGCGAGGAGGGGCGAGAAATGCCAACGGTCTACGATCCAATTAAGATTGGGAATATGATGGTAAGAAACCGTTTTGCCACGGCTCCTACAGTCAAGAACTTTGCGGAGGAAGATGGCCGCGTAAACTCCAGATACCTGTACCAGTATGAGCTCGAGGCGCGGGGCGTGGGGCTGGCCATCGTCACCATGAGTTTCACCGAGAACCGGGGGCAGGTCTTCCGGCGCCAATTAGGCGTCCAGGACGACAAGGCCATCGCCGGACTGGCCGACCTCGCGGACCGCATTCACAAGGCCGGTGCCAAGGCGGCGCTGCAAATATCTCACGGCGGCAACCTCTGCTCCGAGAGCATCATAGGAGCCCTGCCGGTCGGCCCTTCCGAAAAGCCTCAGTGGCCGGGCCAGAAGGTGCATGCCCTCACCACGGAAGAGACAGAGGCCATCATTGAGAACTACGGCAAGGCCACGGCGCGGGCCAAAGAGGCCGGCTTCGACGCCGTAGAGCTGCATGCGTGCCACGGCTCCCTGGCGCTGCAGTTCATGTCGCCGCTGCACAACATCGGCCGTACGGACAAGTATGCCGACCGCATGGTTTTCCTCTTGGAAACGGTGGAAACGATGCTGCGCTATGCGGGCAGCAACTTCCCTATTGGCGTGCGGTTGAGCTGCCACGAGTTTATGGAAGAGGACAAGGGCGTGCCCGGACTGAGGTTCGAAGAAGTGCTGGCCATCTGTCCGACCCTTGAGAAAATGGGCGTCGCCTGGATCCATGCCTCGGCCGGCCGTATCGGGCATACGCCCGACCATGCCTTTCCCCCGCTGTATGAGCCGCGCGGCGTGAATGTGCGCTTCGCCGAGGCCATCAAGAAAGTAGTCCACATCCCGGTCATCACGGTGGGCCGGCTTCAGGATCCCAAGCTGATCGAGAAGATCATCGAAGAGGGCCGGGCGGACATGGTGGCCCTGTGTCGGCCCCTCATTGCCGATCCGGAGTTGCCCATCAAGATGGCGCAGGGCCGGTACAATGAGATTCGCCAGTGCATGGGCTGCAACTGGTGCCTGGACAGGCTGTTCAAGCAGGTCGGGTGCGAGTGCCCGATGAATCCCGCCTATAGCTGGGAGCAGGAATACGAACTAAAGCCAGCTTCCACTCCCAAGAAGGTCATGGTGATCGGCGGCGGTGTGGGCGGCATGCAGGCTGCCTTGACGGCGGCCAAACGCGGCCACCACGTCACCCTGTACGAGAAAAGCGGGGTATTGGGCGGGCAAAGCAATCTCTCCTCCGCTTATCCGCGGCTTTACACCCGTGAGCTGCGGAATCTGGCGCGCTGGCTGGAAAACGAGCTTGCCAAGTCCACGGTGAAGGTTGTCATGAACACCGAGGTTACCCCCCAGATGGTCGAACAGGAAAAGCCGGACGCCGTCGTGGTAGCCACGGGCGCCAAGGAGTGCCGTGTCGCTCTGCCGGAGGGAGTCAATGCCGTCTACCTCTGGGATTATCTGGCGGGCAAGGCACAGGTAGGCCAGAAGGTGGTCGTACTGGGAGGCCATGAAGGGGCCGAAGCAGCGGTTTCGCTGGCCCGCGAGGGCAAGGAGGTCACCCTGGTAGAGGAGGGTACCGAAATCGCCAGCCCTGCCTACATTTATCCCGGGGCAGCACGGCGCGAGCCGCTCCTGCGCTACCTGAAGCAGGAGAACGTCAAGATCCTTACCTCGAGAAGGCTCAAAGGTGCGACTGCCGGTGCCGTAGTGCTCGAAGGTCCGTACGGCGAGGAAACGGTCGCGGCCGACACCATTCTGGTGGCCGTGGGGCGCGAGCCGGACAATGCTTTGTATCAGGCCATTGCCGCGCGGGGGAAGGAGATCTACTGCATCGGCGACGCCAAGGAAGTGCGGAGCATGGTTTCGGCCAGCCACGAAGGTTTCTGGGTAGGACGCCATATCTAAGACCACGAGATGCTCAAACTGCGGCGCCGGTCCCAAGCCGGCGCCGCCCCACGTATCGCCACTTCCGTCAGACGGTTTTCCGGCTCCCGGCACAAGACTTCGCGCCTCGCGGCGAGCCGGGCTGCCCATCAAGGGCGGGGGCACAAAGCTCACCGGTAGCTACGGATGGCCGGCAGCACCCGTGGCGCGGTGGGGCGCGCGTCCGAGCCGCGGACCTGCCGCAAGCCTTAAGTGCCAGCGCGGGAAGCTGCCCGCGAGGCTCACGCCAACGAGGGAGCCGAATACCGTAGGGAGCATATTGGGCATTCGCCAGGGCGCCGCAACTTGCGGCGGGGAGGAGTTGTCCGGGTTGTCAGTGAGAAGGGTCTACCTCCTTGAGGGCGGCTATCTAAGGCTTAACCGCAGTATCATGATCGCCGGCGGCGATTACGGCCGTACCGAACTGGGGCCCGTGTATATGGTTCTCCTGGAAACGAGCGAGGGATGGGTGCTCATCGACACCGGCCTCAACCCGCTGGGTGTATCGGCACCGGAAAAGGCGTGGGGGCCGCGGGCCAAAGCGGTGCCGCCGACCCTGTGCGCCGAGGACGACGTGCGCTACCGGCTAAAGCAGCTTGGGCTCGTACCCGAGGACGTACACCGGGTAATCCACACCCACCTGCACTGGGACCATACGGGGGGCAATCGTTTCTTTCCCCATGCTACCTTCTTGGTGCAGAAGGCGGAGTATCGCTTTGCCTTCTGGCCCGACCGTCACTTTGCCGGTCCCTACATGCGCGATCACTTCGACTGCGGCGTGAAGTATGAACTGGTGGAAGGCGATGTGGAGGTCATGCCGGGGCTTTACCTCCTTTTTACCCCGGGACACACGCCGGGGCATCAATCGGTGCTGGTTACGCTGGCCGGGGGACGCCGCTTGCTGTTTACCGGTGATGCCGCCTACACCATGGAGAATCTTGAGCGGACGCTTCCGCCCGGGCAT
Organism: Clostridia bacterium; assembly: GCA_014360105.1. Classification (GTDB taxonomy): domain Bacteria; phylum Bacillota; class DSM-521; order Neomoorellales; family SLTJ01; genus JACIYD01. The sequence goes on along the minus strand of JACIYD010000009.1, from coordinate 2,041 downwards.
TTGTGGAGCCCTTCGCGCGGCATGGAAAGTCTGTTAAAGCTCAAGACCGTCCAGAGTCTCAGCGGTGCTCTTGTGCTACCCTCCCATGACCCCGACCTCTGGACCAGGTTTCCTCCCTCGCCTCGGGCGATCGCCTGAGGCACCCGGCTTCTGGTGAAATCACGGCAGGGAGGGAGAGGCCCAATGGCACACGAAGCCAAGATAGCCGAGCTTGAGCAAAAGAGAAACCGCGTGCGGCTAGGAGGAGGACAGGAGCAGATCGAGCGGCAACACGCACGCGGCAAGCTGACCGCCAGGGAACGTCTGGATCTCCTGTTAGATAAGGACAGCTTCACCGAGGCGGACGTGTGGGTGAGGAACCGCTGCCCCGATTTTGACCTCTATCGGCGGGAATTGCCGGGCGAGGGTGTAGTAACGGGTTCGGGACGCGTGGACGGGCGGCGCGTTTTCGTTTTCGCCCACGACTACACCTTGATGGGCGGTTCGCTCGGAGAGGCACAAGGACTCAAGATATGTCGCTTGTTAGATCGCGCCATGCGTGTCGGGTCCCCGGTGATCGGACTGAACGATTCGGGCGGCGCCCGGGTGCAGGAGGGGATGGGCGCCCTCCACGGCTACTGCTCGGTGTTTTACCGGACCAGTATTGCCTCTGGTTGGATTCCGCAGATCTCCCTGATCATGGGGCCCTGCGCCGGAGGCGCCGTCTATTCGCCCGCGCTTACCGACTTCATTATCATGGTGAACTCCACTTCCTACATGTTCATCACGGGGCCGGCGGTGGTGAAGGCGGTGACCGGGGAAGAGGTCACCTTCGACCAACTTGGCGGACCGCGGGTGCACGGGAACATCAGCGGAGTGGCCCATTTTGTGGTGGCGAGCGAGCAGGAGGGCATTGCCCTGGCGCGGCGCCTGTTGAGCTTCCTCCCGGACAACAGCGACCGGCTCCCTCCGAAACGGATTACCGAAGACCCTGTAGAGCGCAGGGAGCCCTCCCTGGCAGAAGCAATCCCCGAGGACCCATCGCGGGGTTATGACATCAGAAAGGTGATCGAGCTTACGGTTGATGAAGGCGACTTCCTGGAAGTACACCGGGACTTTGCCCAGAACATGGTTGTCGGCTTTGCCCGCCTGGGGGGGCAGCCCGTCGGCATTGTGGCCAACCAGCCGCGTATTCTTGCGGGATGCATCGATGTTGATGCGTCCTGTAAAGCGGCGCGCTTCGTGCGCTTCTGCGACGCCTTCAACCTCCCGCTTATTACCCTGGTGGACTGCCCGGGATACCTTCCCGGCCTGAGACAGGAGCACATGGGGATCATTCGGCACGGGGCAAAACTGCTCTACGCTTACTCCGAGGCCACCGTCCCCAAGATCACCGTAATCGTCCGCAAGGATTACGGCGGCGCCTACTCGGCCATGTGCGGCAAGGGACTGGGTGCGGACGTGGTCCTGGCCATGGTTTCCGCCGAGGTGGCGGTGATGGGGCCGGAAGCGGCGGCCGGCGTGGTCTTCCGGCGCGAGATAGAGAATGCCCCCGATCCGGAAGCGCAGCGCCGGGAAATGATTCGGGAATACCGCGAGCGGTTTGCCACGCCCTACAAGGCTGCCGAATGGGGGATTGTAGACGACGTCATCGAGCCGCAGGAACTGCGGCCGCGCCTGGTACAGGCGCTCCGCTTACTGGAGGGCAAGCGGGAGAGCCGTCCCCGGAAGAAGCACTGCAACCTTCCGCTTTAGCCAGGAGGAGTTAGTGAGATGAGTCTACTTTCGGGTATCAGAGTGATCGACCTGACGCGCAATCTTGCCGGTCCGTTCTGCACCATGCTGCTGGCCGATCTGGGAGCGGAGGTTATCAAGGTGGAAATGCCGGGCACCGGCGACGAGGCGCGCACTTTCGGGCCCTTTATTAACGGGGAGAGCGGTTACTTTATCAGCATTAACCGGGGCAAGAAGGGTATTACCCTGAACCTCAAGGACCCAAGAGGTAAAGAGCTGCTGCTCAAGCTCGTTTCCCGCGGCGACGTGCTCGTGGAAAGCTTTCGCC
>JACIYD010000089.1 GCA_014360105.1 Clostridia bacterium | reverse complement strand
GAATATTAACGAGATTGCCGCCGCCTTGGAGTGTCCGGTGGGAACCGTCAAATCCCGCCTACACCGCGCCCTAAAGGCCCTGGAAAAACAACTGGCCACCCTGCCGGAAGGGACGGGCGAAGTCCGGGGTAGCGATACCCGCCAGGGAGAGGAGGAAATGCCTTGCGGGAAGAAAGAGAGAAGGAACTGGCCCGCCTAATTGCCGAAGCGCTGCAGGAAGAGGCCGAGAGCGTGCCCGTTCCGCCGCCGGAAGCAGCCTGGGCAAAAATCCGGCCCCGGCTCACCGCCGGTTTACGTGTGAGGCGGTTTCGTTGGCAGTTACTTCCGGCCGTGGGCGTGGCGACGGCGCTGGTGCTCGTCTTCGGCAGCCTCCTCCTGGCCGGGCCAGCGGGCCTGAACTGGCTCCAGCCCAGGTCGGACCGGATGCTTGCCGCCGGCTCCTCGCCCACCGAAGCCCGACTCCGTGCCCCGGCGTCGCCGAGCGTCGAACAGGAGGTAGCCCCGGGCGATAAGCCACCCGGCACCGCGGCCGCACCGCCTGCGCCCGCCGAAGACCGGCAATCACCGGCCTTCGCCGGCCCGCAAAAATCCCGTACACCCGAAGGAGCCGGGGGAACGGTTCGCGTAACCGCTTCCGCTGCCGCGTCCCCGCGAGAAGAAGGATCTCTTCCTGCCGGCCTGGCCGATGCCGGACCCACGCCGGGGCAGACGGTGACCCTGCCGCAGCCGGCCGCTCAACGGGCAGAAGGGGCCGTCGCGGTCCGGGTGCCTGCCTCCACGCCCACCAGGGACGGGCGCGAAACCCTCCGGCCCGGCAGAAACGGCAGCCAGGTCAGGTTTAGCCGGGAGTACGCCTCGCTTGAGGAAGTAAGGCCGTTAGTTCCCTTTCCCTTGCCCCGACCCGCATTCTTGCCGCTACCGTTACAATTCGCCGCCGTCACCTTGGAACGCACCGACGAGGAACACGCGGTGGCTTCGCTCATTTATAAGGAAGCGGGTGGGGCATATCTCCGGCTACGCGTGAGCAACATTTCGCCCCCGCAGGAAAAAACCGTACCGCAACCCGGGGAAGCGGTGCGCGCCGTCCTCTTACGCGATGCCGTGGGCTTGCTCCGCCTGCGGGAAGATCGGGTCCTGCTGCAGTGGCGCAAGGACGGGCTCTACCTGGAACTCGAAACCAACCTCGCCGCGGCCCAGGCGGTGGAAGTAGGGCAATCGCTGGCCTGGGGCCAGTAAGTTTAAGGGGGAGGGGTGGGGTACGCGAGGCGCCGGCGCGCCTCCTGCTCCGCCAGGAAGTAAACTTCCTTGAGGGGTAAGCCCGTCTCCCGGGCCACGCGGCGGCAATCCTCGTATTCCGGAGCGAGCTGCTGTGCCGGCCGCTCCAGGCCGGGCAGGCACCAGGTGCTGTACTTAACGCGGATTTCCTGCCCGCCCACCTGCACCGTCAGCCAGTCGCGCGGCGCGAGCAGGCGGTGCTCCAGCCGCCAGCGCAGACCGAGGGTGGTGCTCTCCGCCAGCAAGAGTTGCGCCGCCCGGTCCACCAGCGCCGGCGGCACCAGGGCGGTAAGCAGAACGCCGGGCCGGCCCTTTTTCATTTGGATCGCCGTCCAGTAAACGTCGTAAGCCCCCAACTCCCGCAAGCGTTCGGCCAGGTGCGGGTAGAACTCCCCGCTCATGTCGTCGATACTGGCCTCGAGGACCGCCACCGCACCCGGTTGCGGGCTCCGGTCCGGCCCTTCTCCGGTTGCGCGGCCGGCGGCGGCCGCCGCTTCGCCCACAAGCAGCCGCAAGACGTTGGGATGCCGCAACTCCCGGGCCCCGGCACCGTAACCCACCCGGAGCAAGCGCATGAAGGGCGCCGGACCGAAACCCGCCGCCAGGGCGACCGCCAGCGCCGCCCCGGTCGGGGTGACCAGCTCCCCTTCTTCGTCCACCCCGTAGAGCGGCACGCCCGTTAACAGCTCCAGCACCGCCGGCGCCGGCAGGGGAATGGGACCGTGCCGGCCTGCGACCCACCCCCGCGGACAGGGCAGCGGCGAGACCCACAGCGCCTCGACCCCCAGCCGCTCCAGGCCGCTCACCGTACCCACCACGTCGATGAGGGCGTCGGCCGCGCCCGCCTCGTGCAAGTGCACCTCCTCCGGTGCCGCACCGTGCACCTTTGCTTCCGCCGCCACCAGCCGCCGAAACACCGCCTTGCTCTTGGCCACCACGCTGTCGGGCAGTCCGCTTTGCTCCAGCAGGTCGAAGATTTCCGCCCCGCGCCGCGCGGGCTGCGGCCCGCTGATCTCGACCTCCACCCGCATCGCCGCCAGCGGGCCGCGGTGCACCCGGTGATAACGGAGAACACAACCCTCAAGGGGCAGCTTGGCCAACGCCCCCTCGAGGTCGGCCGGCTCCAGGCCCGCGTCGAGCAGGGCGCCGAGGAACATGTCGCCGCTGAGACCGGAAAAGCAGTCAAGGTAGGCTACCCGCATCCTTCTCCTCCTCGCGGCGGTTAATAAGGGCGGCGAGGTAGCCGGCGCCAAAACCGTTGTCGATGTTGACCACGGCCACCCCCGCGGCACAACTGTTGAGCATGGTAAGGAGGGCGGCAAGACCGCCGCAGTGGGCGCCGTAGCCCACGCTGGTGGGCACGGCGATTACCGGCTTGGCTACCAGCCCGCCGACCACGCTGGCCAGCGCCCCCTCCATGCCGGCGACCACTACCAGCACGCCGGCCTGCTGCAACTTGTCCAAATGACCGAAAAGGCGGTGGATGCCCGCCACCCCCACGTCGTAGAGCCGCTCCACCCGCTGGCCCATCACCTGGGCGGTGATGGCCGCCTCCTCGGCCACCGGGATGTCGGCGGTGCCGGCCGTAATCACGAGAACGGGACCCGCCCCCGGCCGAAGTGAGCGCTCGCGCCAGAGGTAAATTACCCGGGCTACCGCGTGGTACGCGGCTTCGGGCACCGCCTTTCTCACCGCCTCGTAAATGTCCGCCGGGGCGCGCGTGGCCAGCACATTGCCGTGCCTTGCCGCCAGACGGCGGAAAACTTCCGTTACCTGGTCTGCCGTCTTCCCCTGGCAGAAAATCACTTCGGGAAAGCCCTGGCGCGCCGCCCGCTGCGTATCCAGGCAGGCAAAACCGAGTTCCTCGTAACCGGGGTGCCGGATGCGGCGGAGTGCCTCCTCCACGCTCAGGCTGCCGGCACGGACCGCCTCCAGCAAAGAGCGTAATTCTCGCTCCACCACAATCCCTCCGGGGCTGGCTTGCTTTATCATTGTACGTCCAAGGTGGCCCGAAATACAAGGTCTGGCCGGGCTGGGTTGTCCCCAGTTTGCCTCTTGCGGTCTTCGGCTCCCTCGCAGGCGTGAGCCTGGCGGGCGATACTGGCGCTCGAGCTGAGCTTAAAGCGGGCCCGCGGCTCGTGCGCGCCCTCCCTGGCGCCGCGGGAGCTACTGGCCACCCATGGCCTTCGGTCGGCTTGCGCCCTCGCTCTCGCACAAGTTCGGCTCACCGCGATGCTAAAAGTCTTGCGCTGGGAGCTAAAGACCACCGGCAAAACGTCGGCAAAAAGGGATATGTCAGCTTCCGGGCGGCACCCTCGTATTAACCTTCTATTAATTAGTTGACATTTTCCGGATAGGAGCTATAATGTGAATAAGGAGACATTTATGAAAGCCGCTGTTTTTTTAGCGGGTAGGGTGGTCCGCCAATGGATGCGTGCATCTCCCAAAATGCTTGCGCCGACCGGTCCGAGCCTGCCATCGAACTGGTCGACGCTCCCCGCCTGGCACAACTCCTTTTTGACGACGGCCTCTCTAACTTCAGACCGGCGGCCCGCCAAAAAGCAAGACTGCTCGAGCTGCGGGCTTCTTCGCCCGGCGCCATGGCCGTGGCGCGAAAAGACGAAACGGCGGTAGGCTATTTCATCCTTTGTACTCCGGATAAAGAAGAATACTGGGGTGCCTACGAGGGGCATAACCTGCTCGAGGCCTCCCTTGAGGTCAGCCCCCGCTGGCGCGGCCGGGGCCTGGCCATGGCCCTGGCACGGCGCTTGGCCGAGGAAGACTGGGAGGACTACATCCTCATCGCCTCCTGCTGCTACTGGAACTGGGACCTCAGACGGACCGGCCTCAACGCCTATGCCTACCGCCGGGTGCTGCAAAAGATCTTCAGTCTTCTCGGTCTCATACCCTACCCTACCGTCGAGCCGGATGTGAGAAGCCATCCGGCCAACATCTTTCTCCTCCGCCTCGGTTCTCGCGTTACTGCCCCGGCCCGAGAGGCGTTCCTGGCGCTGTGCCTGGGCAAGGCGCCGTGCCTCAACCACCCACCTGATTAAAGCGGCTGAATTTCAGCGGCACCACCAGTTCCTCCTGGCGCGAACCGTCCTCGGCGCTGTAGGTGACGAAAAGGAGGGTGCCGTGGGGGCTGGTCGGCACCTTCTCGAGCTTCAGCTCGACCGCAAAATCGCCCCACTCCGGCGCGCCGGCACTGGCGGTGACCACCTGCTTTGCCAGCACGTCGTGTCCGTCCTCCAATTCAATGGTGAAGGTGGCCTCAAAAACCCGGGCCTGGCCGCGGATGCTCAAGGGCCGATCCACGTCTACCGTGGCCCCCGGCTCGGGCTCAAAAAGGCGGAAGTTTTGGCTGGAGGCGGCCGCCTGTCCCGCGGTTTTCGTGCCGCCCGCCTCTGCGACACTAAAACGCACCGCTTCTTCTTTTAGACCCGGAGCGAAAGCCAGGGCGTACGGATAGGTGAGCGCCTGGGTCACCACCGCGCCGGGCGGGGGCGCGTGCAACGTCGCCCTCACTTCGAGGCCCTCTGCACCCCGCTTGATTTCGTCAATGGTAACGCGGTGGCCGCCGGTCGGCCGCTCACCCCAGGCCACCAGGAAGAAGGCTCCTTCGGCGGTAAAGCGGTAATCATGGCCCCGCTTCTGGTAATTTTCCTCCACCCATTCCCGGATGGCGGCCGGCGCGTCTTCCACCGCAATCTCCCGCCACTCCACTTTTCCTTCCGGTGCCTCCTTCTTGCCGCTCTGTCCCGGACCGGGCGCGCTGTTGCAGCCGGCTACGGCCGCAAGACCCAAAAGGAGTGCGAAAAAGAGTACGAACCACTTCTTTTGCCCGCGCAATCCCTGTTCCTCCTTCCCGTATTCAAGCCGCTTGCCGTCCCCGGACCTTTGCCCTCGCGCCCCGGCGTCGCCGCCGGCCTACTCCTGCCTCGGACGCCGGTGACTTCATGTCTTGACCGGGCGATGGCCTTTCCTCCGCTCCGCGGAAGGCGAGGACCGCGCGGCGCCCGGGCTGCTCGCGGCTTTCAATCGTTTGACGGTAAGGAGGACGGAACGGTTCCCCTATAAGCCTTCCCAGCGCTCCCGGAAAACGATCTCGTCAAGACCCTTGCGCGGCCGCGGTCTCGGGTTCTCCGCCGGGTAGCCCAGCGGCGTGAGGGCCACCACGCGGATGGCCGGCGGGATGGCCAGGGCCCTTCTTATCTCTTCCTCATACATCATCCCTATCCAGCAGGTCCCCAGGCCCAGCGCCGCCGCCGCCAGGACGAGGTGCTCCATCGCAATGGCCGCGTCTACCAGATAATAGGCCCGGCCTTCCCATTCTTCCGAAGCGGCCGGGTCGGCGCAAAGCACCACGTTTACCGGCGCCTGCACAAGGGCCTTCCGGCCCGGGTTGGTCAAAGGCAGGCATTGCGCCAGGGCCCGCCTCCCCTCTTCGCTTTGCACCACGATAAAGCGCCAGCACTGCCCGTTTTTCCAGGAGGGCGCCCGGCGGGCCGCTTCAAGCACGGTAGTAAGCTTCTCTTCCTCCACGGGGTCCGGGCGGAAACGGCGGATGCTTCGCCGCTCCTCGACCGCCTTCAGCAGCTCCATACCTCTCCCCCACCTCCTGCAAAGGTATTGTCTTAACCTTGCGGCACCGCGCGGCCCCGCCGGCGCGACGCTCCCCGTGGCCAAGTCTTCGCGCTACTGTGCGAGGAATTCCACCAGACGCTGGCGCACGGCGTCCAGGCGCTCTGCCCAAACCCGGCGCAGCCGCTGCCATTCCGGCGCCGCGCGGAAGTTGAACCCGGCAATCGCCGTACCGCTGATCCCCGCCCGGGCCAGTTCCTCGGCCTGCTGTTTCGCCCAGCGTGCGGCCGCTTCTTTTTCTTCCTGAGCCAGTTCACCCTCGAACTGGGCGCAGGCACGCCGTGCCTCTTCAATCCAGCGGCGCGCCGCCTCGTCCGGCCTAAGCGCGGCAATACCGTCCAGCAGTTTGCCGTAGTTCTCCAGGCTCAATTCCCGGGCCAGGGACACGGAGGCCGCCTTCTCCACCGCCTCCCGCGCCCTTCCCTGGTAACGCTCGAGCTGCGACTGGAAATCCCAGGTACCGACCTCGCCCTTGAGGTACCGCCGCGCCATGTTCTCGCCCGCAACCCGGTACTGCTGTTCCTCCCACTCGTGCGTCTCGCCCGCTTTTGCCGCCACCTTCTTGCTACGTTCAAGGGCGATCTCCAGGGCGCTCTTGACCTTCCCCATCGTAAAAACCTCCTTCCTTCCGGGTGTTGCTGACGGCGGTTCGGTCCTAACCCATTATAACAGCCGCCATGGCAAAATCAAGGAACGCGGTAATTTCCTGCCTTTATTTGAGGGGTCACGCCCCATGGGGCACTCTCGCAAGAAGCCCGCTCGCGCAATGCTGAAAGTCTTGCCCCGGGAGCCAAAGACCGCCTGGG
>JACIYD010000088.1 GCA_014360105.1 Clostridia bacterium | reverse complement strand
GGCGTAGAGAAGCAGCGCCTGGGCCTACTGGAAGAAGCCCTGGCCTGCTTTGAAAAGGCGCGGCCGGGCCTGCCGCCGACGCTCGGCTTCGTCCACCTGCTGGAAAAGCGGCGCCTCGATTGTCTTTTGGGCCTGGGACGCCTGGAGGCGGCGGCGAGCGCCGCCCGCGCCGCGCAAAAGAACTTTCCCGCCTATACCGACCTGGTCTACCTGGAAGGGCTGGCGCTCGCCGCCCAGGGGAAACTGCAGGAAGCCGAGGAGGCCTTCCGCCGCTGCCTGGCCATGGGTGATGCACCCCCCTGGTTTACCAGGGAAAACGGCGCAGGCGGGTGGCGCGCGCTGCTCGCGCTGGCGGGGGTGCTCGCCCGCCGCGGCGAGGCGGAGGCGGCGGCCCAGGCCTGTCTTGCGGTGCTGGCCGGGGGCGCGGCCGGCGAAGAAGAGGCAGTTTCCCTCTTGCTTGCTGTGTTGCGGCAGGCCGGAGGTGCGCCCTGGGCAGGCGAGGTCTGGGCGGAGCTGGTGCAACACCACCTTTGTCGGGTACGGGACGAGCTGGAACGGTTGCGCGCCCGCTGGCCGGCGTTGGGTTGGCCGACAAGGGTGGAACGGGTGCTCGCAGGGCCGCGGCCTCGCCTGAGTCTCTGCATGATCGTCCGTGACGAGGCAGACGTGTTGGGACGGTGTCTGGCGAGCGTCGCCGGGGCGGTGGACGAGATACTGGTGGCCGACACCGGCTCGCGCGACGAGACGGTAGCGGTGGCCCGCCGCTACGGGGCGCAGGTTTATCCCCTTTCCTGGCGGGACGACTTTGCCGCAGCGCGTAACGCCCTTCTGGAGAAGGCAACGGGCGACTGGGTGCTGGTGCTGGACGCGGACGAAGAAATGCGGCGCGAGGACCTCCCCCTTTTGCGACGCCTGCTCTGGCGGGAGGACGCCGAGGCTTATTGCCTGCGGGTGGTAAACTACTACGGCCCGGCCGCCGGGCCGGACTTCGTCACCGACAACGTCTGCCGCCTCTTCCGCCGCCGCCCCGCGTACCGCTTCCGTGGCCGGCTGCACGAACAGGTGGTGGACAGCATCCGGGAGGCGGCCGGCGCCGAGGCGATTAAGTTCTGCGGCGTGACCGTCTATCATTACGGCTACCTGGATGCGCGCGTCCGGGTCAAAGATAAAGGCCGGCGTAATCGCGCCCTTCTGGTACAGGCGCTGGCGCAGGAGCCGTACAACCCTTACTGGCGCTACGCGCTTGCCGTGGAAGAATTCCAGGAGGGTCGGTATGCCGGCGCCTTGGCCTACCTCGACGATTTTAGCCCACTTGCCGCGAGCGGCTATGCCGCCGATGCGGCCTACAAAAAGGCGGTCTGTCTGGTGGAACTGGGGCGCTACGAGGCGGCGCTGGCCTGGTTGGCAGAGTGCCTTACTGCCTTCCCCGGCTTTACCGACCTTCTTTTTCTTAAGGCGGAAGTCCTCAGGCGCCAGGAGCGCTGGGAGGAGGCGGCGGCGGCCTATCGTCTCTGTCTGGCCTGGGGCGACGCCCCGGCCCGCTACAGCGGGGTAAACGGGGTAGGTACCTTCCGCGCCTGGTACGGGCTGGGCCAAACCTTGGCACACCTGGGACGAGAAGAAGAAGCAGTGGCGGCGCTGCGCCAGGCTCTCAAGAGCTGTCCCGGCTGGCCGCCGCCGCTTTATCCCCTCGCGCGTTTGCTCCGCCAAATGAGGGGCGAAAGAGGGGCGGCGGCCGAACTGGAACGCTGTCTGGCCCTGCGTTGCGGGGCCGATTACTTGCGGCTGGCCGACGTGTTGAGCGCGGCAGGCGCTTACGCTCTTGCCCGGGAATACCTCGCGCTTGCCCGGGAGCGCGGGGAGAGTGGCGCCCGCCTGGAGGCACTGGCCAGGCTCTGTGAGCAAAAAGCGGGCCCGGCGTCCGGGGACGCGGCGCCGCAGGTGGCGGGGCTGGTCAGTATCGTTATTCCCGTTTACAACCAGTGGCCCTTTACCCAATCGTGCCTGGCCAGCATTGCCCGCCACACGCCGGAGCCCCACGAGGTCATCGTGGTCGATAACGGTTCCGCCGACGGTACCCCGGAACGTTTGGCGCGGGAGTTTCCCGGGGTACACCTCTTGCGGCTGGGTGAGAACCGCGGCTTTGCCGCCGCCTGTAACCGGGGCGCCGCTCTGGCCCGCGGCGAGTTCCTGCTTTTCCTGAACAACGATACCTTGGTCACGCCCGGCTGGTTGGTCAATCTCAAACGTTGCCTGGCCAGCCTGCCGATGGCGGGTCTGGCCGGGCCGCGCACCAACTATGCCGGCAGCGAACAGATGATGCCCGTTTCCTACCGGACTCTGGCTAAGATGGAGGAATTTGCCCGCGGCTTCAACCAACCCGACCCCGGGCGTTGGACGGAAGTAGAAAGACTGGTGGGCTTTTGCCTCCTGGTCAAGCGCCGCGTTTGGGAGGAGGTCGGGCCCTTTGACGAACGCTTCGGTTCAGGCAATTACGAGGACGATGACTACTGCCTGCGGGTACGGCGCCGGGGCTACCGCCTGATGCTTGCCGGCGATACCTTTGTGCATCACTTCGGCGGCGTCACCTTTACCGGAGCCGGCCTGGATTACCGCGCTCTGCTGGCGGAAAACCGCGAGAAATTCCTCAAAAAATGGGGCCTTAGACCGGGTTAGCGGTCCCAAGCGAAAGGAGTATCAGCGAGTGGCGGAAAAGCTGCGCCTCACCTACCTCCTGGAAGGAAGCGGCCTTTGGGGCGGGGTGAAGATCGTCCTTGAACAGGCACACTGGCTCGCGGCCGCCGGCCATGCGGTAACCATTCTCGGGAAGGAAGGTCCTCCTTCCTGGTTTCCCGTTACCGTACCTTTCCGCACCGTACCCGATTTTCAGCCGGCGCGCTTTCCCGAGTCCGACCTGATAATCGCCACCGCCTGGCCCACGGTGCGCTTTGCCCATGACGCGGGCCAGGGCATTCCCGCCCACCTCTGCCAGGGATATGAAGGGGACTTTCCCGAGAACCGGGGCTGGCAGGAACAGATCGAGTTTGCCTACCGGCTCCACACGGTGAAGCTGGTGGTCTCTCCTCACCTGGGCCGGCTTTTGCGCGACCGGAAGCTGCGGCCGCGGCCAGCCAAAGGCTGGACGAGGTCTACTGCGGCGACGCGGCCGAAGTATTGCCGGGGCTGCCGGCAGGGAGCTTTGACTGCGTGATCCTGGCGGACGTGTTGGAACATTTGGCGGATCCTTGGGAGACCTTACGGCAGGTGCGCCGCGTGCTGGCGCCCGGGGGCACGGTGGTGGCCAGCATTCCCAATGTGCGTCACTGGCAAGTGGTGCGCGACCTGCTGGAGGGGCGCTGGGATTATGCCGAGGCCGGGATTCTCGATCGCACGCACCGGTGGTTCTTTACGCGGCGAAGCCTCGCGCGTCTCTTTGAGGAAACCGGCTTTACCGTGGGCACGTGGCAGGAAGTGGTTCTTTCCGGTTGCGAGGTGCCGCTGGCGGTGGTCTCGGCGCTAGCGGCCTGCGGGCTTGCGGTCGAAACCCTGGCGGCAGAAGGACGGGTCTACCAGTATCTGGTAGCAGCCTATCCCCGCGGAATGGGCGGGAGCCAAAGACCCCAAGAGGCAAACTGAGAATAGGTCGGGGAAGAACGGGGTTGGTCATCGCCCCGCCGCCGGCGGGCCGGGCTACCTTCAAGGTTGCCGGGCCAGGCAGGATTGGAGGTTAGTGGCGTGTTGCCGGTGTTCCTCGGCCAATTGACGAAAAAGTTGCTGCAGCTCTCGGCGGTTCAATTGCTCTGCCCAGCGGCGATAGCTTTCGGCCAGGTTCTCCTCGGCTTTGATGGCCTGCCATAGAATGGTGCGCATGCTCCTCCTGCTTTCCCGGTTTCTTCGACATTCCCTAAGGTATCTTATGGCAGAGGGCGGCACGTGGTGCGTGAACGGCGCGGCCGCCACCGCATAAGTTATCTTAGGAATACGGTGCCATGCGGAGGTGATTAAAGCCTTGGAGCTCCCTTTGGTCCTTCGGCCCGCGTCCGGTGAAACCTACGTCTTCTGGCAAGAAAACGGTAACCTATACTGGTCCCGCGGAACCGACGCGGCCGCCGAACTCCTCCTTTCGGACAGCGAAAGTTTTGGCGCCTGTGGCGCCGGTAAGGCGCTTTACCTTGTAGCGGCTGCGGGTCAAGGTTTGCTCTTCTTCAGCGGCGAGGACGGGTTGACGTGCAAGGAAAAGATGCCGCTGGCGTCGGGGCCGAGGCCTTACGGTCTGGTACTGGTGCCGGCGGCCGGCGTCCTCCACCTTTTCTACCTCACCGCCAACGGCCGGCAGGCGATTCTTTGGCAGGCCGAGTGGCGGGGGGCCTGGAACAACCCGCGGCCCCTTGCCCTGGTAGCCGGCGGCGGGGAAGGGTCGGCGCGTGCCAGGGTGGTGGGCCTCACCGATGCCACAGAGAGGGTGCACCTCTTTTACCTCACAGACGACGGGTCCAACCGGCGCCTGGTGCACCATGCGTTTGCCGGTTCCCCTGCGGCGGGCGGCAAACCCCTTCTGCTCAGCAACAGCGAGCGCGACGCGTCTCTGCCCGCCGTCCTCGCCGATGCGCAGGGGAACGTCCATGCCGCCTGGGTTGAAGGGTCGGTTGCCGCGCCGACGGTCAAATACGCTCGCTGGACGGCCGGGGCCTGGCCGCGCGGCGGCTGGCAGGAGGTAGAAGGCTTTTGCCTCGATCTGCCGCACCCGGCACAGGTAGCCGACATTGCTTCAGCACCGTACGTCCCCGTCATTCCCGCCTTTTTGAGGTGGCAAGGCCGGCTTTATCTTCTGGCGCTGGTCGGCGATCAACTGGCGGTAATGACATCGCGTACTGTTGCCGGTGTCTCGCTGCCGCCGGTGAACGCCCACGCAGCGCAAGAAGGGGCACTTGTAATACCCCTGCGCTTTGCCCCGGTAGCCGGTATGTTCGAGCAGGAATGGTCGACTACCGCCTTCGGTTACGGCATGCCGCCCCGGCCGCTTGATCCGGAGTTCATCCTGGAGGCCGCACGCGGCGGCACCGCGCCTTGCCGCGGGGAGCCCGCCGAGGGGACGGAGCAGGAGGCGCCCGCGGGGGAAAAGGCACCAGCGAAAAAGGCAGAAGGGGTCCAGGCGGAGGAGCCGCCGCCGTCAAGGGAGCCACCTTGCGCGCCAGAGGGGGGCGTCATGGGCCGAACTGCGGTGCAAGAGCGGCAGCAACGGCTCCTGGCGGCGCAACTTTACCGGGAATTGCAGCGGCTGGAGCGAGAAATGGCGCGGGCCCAGCAGGAATTGCGGCGGCTGGAGCGCTGGTATGAGCGGCTGGAGGCGGCGCGTGCGAGATTGCGCCAAGCGCTTGAACAACTGGGACCCGGGCGCTAGCAGCCGGATCCGGGTTCGGGTTCGTCCAACGTTGGCGAGCGGCACCATAACCTAGCTACTTGACGGGTGTGGCGGCGGGGGCGGGGCAGGGGGCGGCAGGGTGCCCTCCGGAGGCGGCCCGGCGAGAGGATGTCGCGGGGCGTGAACGATGGTCAGGCTGTTCAGGATGATTTCGTCTTCGGCGACCAGCTTGCCGTCTGCAAAGCGCCGGTGGCGGATTTCCGCCCGGGGCACGTAGGCGGAAACTTCGTGGGGTAAGTCGAGGGCCAGCCAACGGCGCAAACGGAGGCAAGTGTCCTCGATGCGGATTTCCACCTCATCGAAGTTGCAGCTCGGGTCCAGGACGCGGGCGGCTGCCTTGCGCGGCGACGGCGCCTGACCTGCCTGACCTCCCTCTCTTATTTGCTTGCCTAGTATTTTTTGCCACCATTGCTTCATTCTGGTTCCCCGTTGCCAGTTTATGGTGATCTGGCCCCGAGGGTACACGGCGCTGGAATTTTGGACTAGTGCCCCATGGGGCGTTGCCCCACAACAAAGGCTCCACCGGCTTGCAGTAGCGAGGAGCGAACTCAGGCGCGGCCGCCCAGCAACCGTAATCGAGGGATTTGGCGGGTAGTTGCCTGAAGGTTGGAAAAATAAAAACTTCAAAAAGGGAGCAGGAATTCTAGAAGGGTGGCGCGAATTGGCTTAAACACAAAGTTATATTGGGATAAATAATGGCAGAACTTTCAGGGTGTTATGACAAATGTCAAGACAGGTGTCTTGACGGGAATAAGTCGGGTGCGGGAGGTCCAAACATGGCATTGCTTCCAGAAGTGAAGAAGCATTACGGCAGGCAATGGTTTCTCATCAACGGCGAATGGGTCTTGCCCCAAGCCACGGTCATGGAAGAAAACCGCAATCCGGCGACGGCCGAAGTCATCTCGGAGTTTGCCGTCGCCACCGAAGAGGAAGCCCGCGCGGCCGTTGAAGCGGCGCACGAGGCTTTTAAGAGCTGGCGCGAAGTCCCCATGCGGGACAGGGCCCGCCTGCTTTTTGATATGCGCGCCAAGTTTGAGGAACACTTTGAGGAATTGTGCCGGGTGCTGACCCAGGACCACGGCCGGACCATCGAAGAGGCCCGCGGTTCGGTAAGAAGAGTGATCGAAAACATCGAATCCGCCTGTTCTGCCCTTTACGACATAAGAAAAATGAACGAACACCTCTACGACGTGGCGCGCGGCATCGATGAATACCTCACCTTCGAACCCCTGGGCGCTTTTCTCATCATCACCCCCGGCAATATCCCCATGCACGCCTGGTCCTCCTTTGTCCCCTACGCTCTGGCCGCCGGCTGCACC
>JACIYD010000087.1 GCA_014360105.1 Clostridia bacterium | reverse complement strand
GCGTCATGCCGATGGCAATGAGGGCATACATGCCGCCCAGGAGGAAGCCGCTGATTACGGCCTGGCCGAAGAGTGTCACCCAAACTACCTCCCTAGTTATTTGTCCGCGGCGGCAGGCGGGCCTCCCGTCCGGAGCCCGCCTGCCCGTAGGAAGGATCTTTACTTGCGTTCGCGCCACTTCGGCACCGGAAAGACATAGTCGGCAGACTTGGCCTCGGTCGGCCAGACCACTTCCAGGCGCCCTTTGAGCCACTGAACGACATAGGTCGTGGGCCGGCTCTGGTTGGTATAGCCCTCCCAATCTTCGAACTTGATCGGGCCCATAATGGTCATCAGGTCGGTTGCCTTAAGCGCCTGGCGGACGCTTTCAGGGGTAAAGTCCTTGGCCCGGTTGAGGACGTCGGCAATGATGTACATCGTGGCATAAGCCTGGGCGCCGTGGTAGTCGGGTTCCTTGCCAAACTTGGCAACGTACTTGTCAAAGTATTCACGGGCCCCGGGCCAGGCGACGTTGGGGATCCAGAGGGTGGTCGAGGCGACGTATTCCGCCGCATCGCCCGCGTTTTGCTTGAACTCGGGCATGGTATAGCCGGCCGCACCGCCCACGAAAAGATTGACGTTGAAGTCCAGCTCTTTCATTTGCTTGACGATGAGGGCGGCGTCCATCACGTAGGAAACGGCAAAGATGACGTCCGGGTTAGTCTTCTTCATGTTGGCCAGCATTGGCTTGAAGTCCAGGGCACCGGCCTCGTACGCCTGGTCGAAAACCAGGTTCAGGCCCCGCTTTTCCACGTCCTGGCGAAAGCCCTTGGCGGAACTGGTGCCGAAATCGGTGTTCTCATAGATGAGGGCGAGGCGTTGCGGTTTGATTACCTTATCCATCATTTCCCAGAGGGCGCCGGTATACTTGCTGGCAGGGGCGGCGGTGCCGCGGAAGACCCATTGCCAGCCCTGGCGGGTAATCTCGTCGGCAGAGCCGGTCACAATGAGGAAGGGTATCCCCATGGACTGGGCCGAGCCGGCAATGACGTTGGTGCAAGCGCTGCTATAACCGCCGCTAAGGAGTGCCACGCGGTCCCGGTTCACCAATTTCTCGGCAGCCGCTTTGGCCACATCCTGCTTACTTTGGTCATCCTCGAAAAGCAGTTGGATTTCCCGGCCACTGATGGTAGTTTTCCCGGCCGCCTTCAGTTCCTCGTACGCCATGAGAAACGAGTTCTTTTCCATCTCCCCGAACATCGCTTGGGTCCCGGTCAAGGGCAGGATGATCCCAACCTTAATCGGTTCGGCCGCCTTGCCCGCCGGAGCCTCTTCCTTTTTGGCGCAGCCGCCAAGCACCAACCCCGCGGCCAGGACAGCTACAAGAAGCGAGCATAGCCACCGAGACCCCATAAACCGCTTCTTTTTGCCCAGCAACACAGTCTCTCCTCCCTTGAGCTTACTGCGAACCTAAATATACCAAGGGGAGGAGAATGGTGGAGCAATTGTGAACGTTAAAACCGCAAAACAACATACAGGAAAAAAAGAAGGAATAGGTCATGTTTGGGAACTTCTGTTAGTTTAGATCGTACTGTCAATTTTTAGTTCATTTCTTTAATAAGAGGCTTGATGCCCTGGAAGAGGAATTGCCTTCCGGCAAAGCGAAATAAATCTATGCTGTGAGGGTAGAGATGGGGGAAGGGTTGGCGCTGCATCTGGGCAAAAAATTCAGCGGGAGCGACGTCTGGGCAGCCCTGGCCAACCACGAGTACCTCTCGCGTGCCCAAGGGGTGCTTGGGCCGTCGATCAGAGCTTTTGTTCCGATCAAGACCGACCACGGCACCAGGCAGGTGGGGGTCGTGGTGGTGGGCATCCTTACCCCCACGCCGCGGGAAATTTTGGCAACCATTCGTTTCCCGCTCTATCTTTTCGCCCTGGCGGGTCTTTTTGCCGGTGCCGTAGGCGGGGTATTCCTGGCACGCAAGATTAAACGTGCCATGTTTAACCTGGAACCCTGGGAAATCGCGCGCCTCCTCGAGGAGCGTCTGGCCATTTTCCAATCCATCAGGGAGGGGGTGGTCGCGGTAGACGGCAGCCATCGGATTACGGTGGCCAACGAAGAAGCGTGTCGGCTGATCGGTTTGCCCGCGGCGCCCCTCGGCCGGCCGGTGCAGGCGGTGGCCCCCGAGCTGCGACTGGGCGAGACAGTGGCACAGGGGTTGGCCGTCCTTAACGAAGAATGCGTGCTGGGAAACCAGGTATGTCTCATGGTCAACCGGCTGCCCATTAGGGTGCGGGGCAAGATCGTGGGGGCGGTGGCCACCTTCCGCGACCTCACCGAGGTGCGGCAAATGGCCGAGGAGCTTACCGGGGTAAAGAAGCTGGTTGACGCGTTGCGGGCTCAGGGGCACGAACACCGCAACCGGCTCCATACAATTGCCGGCCTAATTCAGCTTGGCTACTACGACGAAGCCCTGGATTTCATTTTCCGGGCGACGGCTGAGGAGGAAAATCTGGCCGTCTTTCTTGCCAAGAGGGTGAAAGAGGCCGGCGTGGCCGGCCTCCTGCTGGGCAAGTATAACCGGGCACGCGAGCTCCGGGTGGAACTGGAGCTGGACCCACAAACTTGCCTGACCGCCTTGCCGCCCGGGGTGGATGCGGGGACGGTGGTAACCATCCTGGGCAACCTTTTAGATAATGCCCTTGAGGCGGCCGCGATCATGCCGCCAGAGCGGCGCACGGTGATTTGCTGCGTGCGGGAAGAGGGGGGAACTCTTTGCCTGCGGGTCACCGACCGGGGACCGGGCATCCCACCGGAACTGCGGGAAAAGATCTTTGAAACGGGCTTCTCGACCAAGGGATCGGTCAACCGCGGCCTGGGCCTTGCCTTGGTCCAGAGCCACGTAAGGCGCCTGGGCGGCGAGATCCATGTGTCCTCGGACGAAACGGGGACCACTTTTTGCGTGAGATTACCGGCGCGGGGAAAGGAGGACAGAGTCCGTGGCGGGGATTACCACGGTAATCGTTGAGGATGACCCGATGGTGTTGGAGGTAAACAGGCGCTATGTGGAAGCGGTGGAAGGCTTCTGCGTCGTCGGTCTGGCCGAGAGCGTGCGCGAGGGGGTAGCGCTGGTGACCCGGCTGGCGCCGCAACTGGCCATTATCGACGTCTACCTGCCGGACGGCAGCGGTCTAGAAGTCCTGCGAGAGTTTCGGCGGCGCGGCCTGGCCACTGACGTAATTATGGTGACGGCGGCACGCGACGTGGACACGGTTCGCACCGCCCTGCGCCTGGGGGCCATCGATTACCTGGTCAAACCCTTCCATTTTGTGCGTTTTCGTAGCGCCCTGGAATCCTACCGCCGCATTTATTGGAGTCTGCACTGCAAGACGGCTCTAGGTCAGGAAGAAATCGATGACCTCGTACGGCCGGGGAAGCGGCAGGATGGGGGCGAGTACCTGCCCAAGGGGTTGGCCGAGGTAACGATGAAACAGGTCCTGGCGCTTTTGGCCAAAGAAGGCCGTGCTTTGTCCGCAGAAGAGGTGGCGGCGGGCTTGGGCATCTCGCGGGTGAGCGCCCGCCGTTATCTGGATTACCTGGCAAGGACCGGCAGAACGGAACTGGAGGCCAAGTACGGTGCGGTCGGGCGCCCGGTGCACAAGTACCGCCTACTCTCCGGCTAGGTCCGCCCTGCTTCTTCTCCTTAGCTGTTTGCTGGGTCTTCTTGTTTCTTGCGGCCCGCGGCAGCCGGTGCTGGATGAAGAGCAGGTTAGCCCGGAGAAACGCCTTGTTCTTCGCTTTTCGCATGTGGTTGCCGAAAATACGCCAAAAGGGAAGGCAGCGCAGCGTTTTGCCGACCTGGTTAACGAGCGCCTGGCGGGGCGGGTTGAGGTTCAAGTCTATGCCAACGCCTCCTTATATACCGACAGCGAGGAAATGCAGGCATTAATAGATAACAAAGTGCAGCTCATCGCCCCGGCCACAGCCAAGCTCTCCCAGTGGTTTCCCCAGTGGCAGTTGTTCGACCTCCCCTTCCTCTTTGCCGACTACCGCGACGTGCACCGGGCCATGGACGGGCCGGCCGGGAAGACGCTGATGAAGCTCCTGACGCGGCGCGGTCTTTTAGGCCTGGCGATGTGGGATAACGGCTTTAAAGTGATGAGCGCCACTCGGCCCCTGCGCCGCGTCGAGGATTTCGCCGGGCTCACCTTTCGCGTGATGCCTTCACCGGTGCTGCAGGCCCAGTTCCGCTGCCTGGGGGCGCGCACCCTGCCGCTGGACTTTAGCGAAGTTTTCGTGGCCCTGGAATCCGGTCATGCCCACGGGGCGGAAAATCCGCCCTCAAACCTGTATTCCAAGGGCTTCTATCGGGTGCAGCCCTATGTGACGGTAAGTAATCACGGCTATCTTGGCTACGTGGTGCTGACAAACGCCACTTTTTGGCACCGTTTGCCCCCCGAAGTGCGCCAGGTGCTAGAAGAGACGATGGCCGAAGTCACTGTTTGGGAGAGGGAGATTGCAGCGGCGGAAAACGCCCGTGCCCTTGCGCTGGTGGAGCAATCCGGTTTTTGCCAGGTAATTGAGTTGCCGGAAGAGGAAAGAGAGAGGTGGCGCCGGGCGATGCGGCCGGTTTACCTCCAGTTTGAAGACGTGATCGGGCCAGAGCTGCTGGCAGCGGTATCCGGTAACGGTACGGAGAGAGAATAGGGCGGGCGGCCAAAGCAGCTATGCCTGCTCCCGGTGCGGCGCCGCGGCTTGAGGAAAAGCGCGGGGCAGAAGCCAATACGCGGCCAAAGCAAGAAGGACGACCCCTGCGGCCGTCAAATACATGGTCGGGTAGCCGCTGACCTGGGCTACCAGGCCCAGGAGAAGGGCGCCCGCGGCAATCCCCAGGTCAAAGGCGGAGAAGAAGGTGGCATTGGCCGCCCCGCGGCGGGAAGGCGGTACCCCGGTTACGGTAAGCGCCTGGAGGGCCGGATGCGCCGCGCCAAAACCCAGGCCGTACAAGATCCCGGCAACAAGAAAGACGGGAAGACTTTGTGCCTGAGAAAGGAAAAGAAGGGCGACGGCGATCAGGGCCAAGCCAGGGACAATAACGCTGTGCGGCCCCAACCGGTCGTACAAGCGGCCAGCGAACGGCCGCGTGCTCATCAGGGTGACGGCGTAGACGGTGAAAAAGGGACCGATATTGGTAATCCCGCGTTGCTCGGCGTAAAGTTGGAGGAAGGTAACCACGCTGCCGTAATTGAAGGTGACTAACAAGGCGATAAGGGCAGGGTATAGCGCCCGCGGTTCGTAGAGCGGCGCCGCCGGCGAGGGTGGATCCTGCCGGGGTTCGTTGTGGCGCAGCCGTGTCGCCAGGAGCAAAGCGACCGCCGCGAGGACGGCGGAACCGTAAAACACAGGTGGGTAATTGTAGTGGTAGAGCACATACAACCCACTCGCAGGAGCTACCGCCATGGCTAGATTGGCAAACATACCGTAGTAGCCCATCCCCTCACCGCGGCGGGAGGGGGGTACGATGTCGCTGACAATCGTGCCTGCTGCCGTGGTGACCATACCCCAGGCGACGCCGTGGAAAAGGCGGATGGCAAAAACCGTCCAGACGCCGGGTGCCCAACGGTAGGCCAGAACGGCCAGGACAAAGAAACCCAGCCCATACAAGTAGATTCCCCGACGGCCGCGCCGGTCCAGCTCGTGTCCGATGAAGGGACGAATGAGAAGGGCGGATACGGAAAAAAGGCCGGCTACGAGCCCTACCATGCCTTCCCTGGCACCAAGGAACTGAAGGTACTTCGGTAAGGTAGGCATGAGCATTTGAAAGGAAGTAAAAATAAAAAAGGTAGCCAGCGATATCAGCCAGAAGTCCCGCGTCCAGAGCGCCGGACGCTGCTCTGGCCTCCCGCCAGTCATTTTCAAGTGGTCTCCCCCGTCCTTTTCTAGCTTTTAATCTTACTCCTGTACGAACCGTTGTCAAGGCGGGTGCGGGCCGGTGGATCTCCAATGTGCCTCTTGCGGTCTTTGGCTCCCTCGTTGGCGTGAGCCTCGCGGGCGATACTGGCGCTCGAGCTGGGCTTGAGGCGGGCTCGCGGCTCGTGCGCGCCGTCCATGGCGCCGCGGGAGCTGGTGGCCATCCGCGGCCTTCGGCCGGACTTGCGCCCTCGCTTTCGCGAAAAGCTGGCTCGCCGCGATGCGCGAAGTCTTGTGCCGGGAGCCAAAGACCGCCCGGCCAGAATGATAAACCCCGGGCGCGGGCCGTGTTTCCGCCGTCGGGTCTGCGGTCCCCGCAGGGGAGCCGTACGGAAAGAAAGGGGCCGGAAGAAACGGGCTCCGGCCCGGCTTCCGGCCCCGGCAGGGAAGGTCTACAGGCCCAGGGCGGCGCGTTTCCGGTTGATATGCGCTTCAATGCCGTCGACTACTTGGGCCGGGTCGTCGCCTGCGGCCAGCTTGCCGCCGGTAACCCGTTCCACGTCTTCGGTCAAGAGCTTGACTACCTCGGGCGAGCCGGTGACCGGCGGGGTGGGTGAGACATGGGTGTAGAGGCCGAAGGCCACGGCGGCCAGGGCGTCTACTACCGCCTTCTGCTCCAGATACTCGGGCGCGGTTACCGCCGCCGGCAGGGCGCTGGGGTCTACGCCCAGGGCCTCGGCCACGGCCGTGGCCAAAAGGATCAGGCGACCGGTGTCGGCGCAGGTGCCGAAGGAGAGCACAGGCGGTATGCCCAGTTGCTTGCAGATGGCCTTTAGGCCAGGGCCCGCCTCTTCCGCGGCCTCGCGGGTGGTGAGCCCGGCCACCTGGCAGGCGGCGT
>JACIYD010000086.1 GCA_014360105.1 Clostridia bacterium | reverse complement strand
GCCCGGTGCGGACCCGCATGCCGGGTGGTGTGAGAGGACGGGGGCTAGCCGCCCCCTCCTACTCGATGTGCGCCCGGCATGGGCGTTGGCTACAGGGTGAAAGTCCCGAGCGACGAAGGTAGCAGTAGTCGTTAGCTTATGGGAAGGGCGCCCACCGTGAGGTGGGGTCTATCGGTGCGCCGGCGGCAAACCTCCGGCCCGACGAACAGGAACCGCATAGAAGGCTAGCGGCAGTTGGACGAGCTTGCACAACAAAGCGAAGTCCGTGTTACCGAAGGCTGCCGAGAGTAGATGCGGCGGGTGAATGGAGGGAAAGACAGCGCTCTTACCCGGGGAGGCCTGCCGGGAAGGCCAGGGAAACTGGCAACCCGTGTCGGAAGGCACGGCTGAGCCGGCAGGAGTCAGCCGAGGTCATAGTACTCCTCCTTGGGTGGCAAGGAGGGGGAAGGACCGAACATAAGGACAGGGAGGCCTTTTATGAGTTCGAGGGGAGGACGACGACAGCCGAAAATCCCGAAAGGGAGCTACGCACAACTGGGTTGCCCGGCAAAGGCCCCCGAGCGCCCTTTCACCCTCGAGGAGGGAACAGGCGCCATGCTGTTTGCTTGTCAGGACTGGTCGCCAAAGCTTCTCAAGGAAAGTGGTGTCAGCCAGGAGAACATCGAGAGGCTGGCAAAAGCCTTGGTCGAGGTCCACGACTCCTTCCGGGAAGCCTTCAGCCGCCCGGTCCAGCGCACCTACGGGGTTGTCTATCTCAAGGGGCTTTTGAGCGACCTTGTGGCCAAGTCGGCGGAACCCATTGCCTTACGGTACCTCGGGCCTTCCCACGTGCGCAACCTGCAACGGTTTTTAAGCGTTTCTCCCTGGGATGAAGACCGGCTAAAAGAGCTCTATCAGATAAGACTGCACGAACGCCTGGCCCATCCCAGGGCGGTCATCACTGTGGACAGCACCGAGTTCCCCAAAAAGGGGAAAGAATCCGCAGGCGTGGCCCGGCAGTATTGCGGCAGGCTGGGCAAGGTGGAAAACTGCCAGTCTGGCGTTTTTGTCGGGTACACAAGCCCCAGGGGCTACGGCCTGGTGGACTGCCGGCTCTATATGCCCGAGCGTTGGTTTTCCCCCGAGTACGCCGCCCGCCGCCAGAAATGCGGGGTGCCCCAAGACTTGAGCTTCCAAACCAAGGCCGAAATCGCCCTTGAGCTTTTGGCCAAGATCCGTGCCAGTAACCGCTTCCCAGGACGCTGGGTGGCCTTTGACGCCGCCTTCGGCCGCGACCCCGCTTTTCGCGACGCCGTTGCCGCCTTGGGATACCGCTACCTCGCCCGGGTGCCCAGCGATACTCAGGTCCTTACCGAACCGCCACGCTTTGAACTGCCTCCTTACCGGGGCCGGGGCCGTCCCCCCACAAGACCCCGCCCTTATCCCCCGCCCAGGACCGTGCCGAACTCGCGGCGGACCCTGCCACACTGTGGCACCCCTTCACCCTGGCCGAAGGAGCCAAAGGCCCCACCGTGGCGGAACTCACCCGCCTGCGGGTGATAGAAGCCCGTGACGGCCAGCCCCATCAGGAACTCTGGCTTTTGATGCGCCGCGACAAAGACGGTACCTGCCAGTACTGGCTGAGCAATGCGCCCCGGAATACCTCCTTGGAGGAAATGGCCCGGGCCGTTACCTTGCGCTGGACCATCGAACAGTGCTTCCAGGAAGCCAAAGGTGAACTGGGCATGGATCACTATGAACTGCGCTCCTGGCAGGGCTGGCACCGGCACATGCTCTACGTCTTTTTGGCCATGCTCTTCCTCCTCGAAGTCCGCCAGGCCTTCGGAAAAAAGGGGCTCCTTTCCCCTTCCTGACCTGCGCGCAAGCCCGCAAACTTGTGGCAGCCGCCTTTGCCATGCCTGTTCTCCCCACGCACGCCGCCCTCAAGTTAGTGGCTTACTACCTGCGCCGCAACTACACCGCCTACCAATCCCACCGCAAAAGAACCCCAGCCTTGAGCTGCGCTAACATCCAACCCCAGGCACCGTAAGTCGCTGCCTCTTGCACCACTAAAATAAAATACCTTCCCTGGACCAGCCAATCGGCAAGCCGATGGCCCTATCTCTCCACGACTTTTCTCTTCGCTCAACCCCCGCCTCGACGCTCATCACACCCTTGCCTAGCTCGCCATCCCCCTGCCCCCGCCTAACCCTCTCCTGCTACCATATCATTATTCAGGCCAAAACCACATCTTCGGTCCCTCACCTGACGCTGTAGTAGCATGGGTACTCACTTAATTGGCCCGGCGCGGCCCGCCACCCCCAGCCCTGCGGACGTGGCCCGCGCGGCGGAAAGAGGAGAGGCGTAAAATTACCGCCCGGGCGGCGGACTTCTACCGTCGGCCGCGGCGGCGGCCGCCAGAGCGAGGCTCCGCCGCGAACTTCTAGCGGTAGAATTGACGTAGCCAAGGCGACCGAAAGGAGTGGAGTCTAGTGCAGAACCGGGACCTTGAGAGGGCAAACCGGTTTCTGGGCGCTGCGATGACCGGAGTGATGGGCGCCGCGGGCCTTGCCTGGCTGGGCCTCTCAGGCATCAGGGAGGCCGTGCCGGACGAGCGGGCGAGGGCGGCTCTCCTGCTCCTGGTCTTGGCTTCCCAGATGGCCGCGGGGGCGCCCGCGGGCTGGCTCGGGGGCGCGAAACTGCGCAAATCCGGGTGGTACGTCTGGCTGGCGATGGCCGGCGCCTACCTGGCCCCGGCGGCCGCGTGGTTCGCGGGCTTCGACCCAGCTTGGCCGGCGGCCTGGGCCGCGGCGGCAGCCTTAAGCTTTTGCGGGAGCTGGGCGGGGTTCGGGCTAGCGCGGCTGCTTGAGCGGCGGAAGCCGCGGTAATCCCGGCGGGGGCCCGGAGGGGACGCGGATTCCAGCAGCTGGATGTGAAAATCGGCAAAACTGCCGATTTTCACAGTCAGGAATTTCCGGGGGAAGGATACTGCCGAGAACTGGATATGCAAAGCGGCAGAACTGCCGATTTGCATATCCAGGAATTTCCAGGCCGGTGGGACAGCCCCGGGGGCGCAAATCTGAGCCGCGCCTCTCCCCTTGCCCTAGGGTCGGGAGCCCCGCTTTCGCCTGCCCGGCTAGAAATGGACGCGGGGCGGGCGGCTTGGTATACTGAGGGTAAGACCCGAGGGGGTGAAAGCAATGGGCATTGAGGAGATAAAGAAGGCGGTTGCCCCGATCCTGAGGCGGTACGGCGTGGCAAAGGCGTATCTTTTCGGCTCCTACGCCAGGGGGGAAGAGACCGAAGGGAGCGACGTGGATTTCCTGGTCGAGTACGCGCCCGGCGCCCGGAAGTCCCTTCTTTCCCACGTCAGGATGGTAAACGAGCTCAAGGAGGCCCTCAAGGCTGAAGTTGACGTGGTGACCGAGGCGGCCCTGCGGCCGGAGATCAGGGAAGAAGTCCTGCGGGAGAGAAGGGCGATCATGTGAGGGCGAAAGGGGACCGGCTGCGGCTTGCGCACATTTTGGAAAGCGCCCTTCTGATTTCCCGCTGGCTTGAGGGCGTGGAAAAGGGCCGGTTTCTCGAGGACGAGCTTCTGCAGGAGGCGGTCATCAGGCGGCTAGAAGTGATCGGAGAAGCCGCCAAGAACGTTTCGCCGGAACTCAAGGAGCGGCACCCTGAGGTGCCGTGGAGGGAAATGTCGGGCATGAGGGACGTGCTGGTCCACGAGTACTTCGGAGTGGACCTGGAGCAGGTCTGGGAAACCGCCTCTCAGGACGTTCCCGAGCTTGCCAGACAAATAGGGGCGATTTTGCAGGCGATGGGCTGAACGCCCCGAACTTTGACATCGGCGCCCGCCGGTGCCGTGGCCCGGCCAAGACAGGCCGGGCTTTTCTTTCGCCTTTCTTTGCCTTTCTTTAGGCCTTCGTTGGCGACTTTGCATTCCTCGGTTGAATGCTAACACGACGGCGCCGTAGCCGCAAAGCTGAAGCGGCCTTGGAGCCTGAAGCACGGTTCATTTCGGGCGCGGGTCAAAACCCGCGCCTTTCGCATTTCTTGGGGCCGCGAAAGCCCCGCCCGGCCCGCCGCGGGCGGCCGGGTAGCAAGGCCAGCAAGGGGGTGAAGCCGGGTTGGAGAGGCCTAGGAAAGGAGACTGGCTTGCCGTGCTCGACGACCAAGGCCGCGTCGCCAGGGTCGTCGAGGTGGTCGAGGTCCTGGGGGAGGAGATCGACGCCTTCGAGCTCTTCCCGGACGACGGCAGGCCGGTGAGGGTTAGGCTTGGCCGCTGCCTGGAGTTCGCCAGGCCGGACGTAGCCGGGCTGGAAGAATGAGGCAGCGGCGGCCGCGTGGTAGGACAAGGCCCTATGCGCGTAGAATTCTACGAAAGGGGAGGAAGCCCGGTGCTGTCTAGAGGTAGAAACGGTGGGATTACGCGGCGGACGGCCCCGGAGGAAAAGAACAATTTTTCATCGCCTACGACCCGGACAGGCTCTCGCGCCGCCTGGCCCACCAGCTCCTGCTAGTCGAGATGGTCGAGAAGGCTGGGTGCCGGCTAGAGTTCGTGACCATGGAGTGGCAGAACACGCCCGAGGGGAGGCTTTTCTACTCCCTGCGCGGGGCCATCGCCGAATACGAGAAGGAGAAGTTCAAGGTGCGGAGCCGCCTGGGCAGGCTGGCCAAGGCCGGGCGGGGGCTCTTGCCCTTCGATCCCCGCACTTACGGTTACCGCTACACCGGGGGGCGGTACGAAGTGGATGAGGCCAGGGCGGCCGTGTACCGCCGGATGGTGGAGTTGGCCTTGGGGGGCAAGTCCGCGGGGCAGATCGCGGCTCAGCTCAATGCGGAAGGGGTGCCCGCGCCGGAGGGCGGCAGGTGGCACCGGCAGACGGTGCGCCGGATTACTGAAAAGCCCGGTGTACACGGGTGTGCTCCACGTAAACCACTACGACACGGAGGGGCACAAGGCCGCCAGGCAGCAGGGCAGGAGCGCCAGCCTGCGGCTCCGGCCCGAGGAGGAGTGGATCGCGGTACCGATCCCCGCCCTGATCGGGCGTGAGGAGTGGGAACGCCTCCAGCAGGCCCTTGCCGCCAGGCGCCGCGGGAACCAGGGCGGCAGGATCTACGAGTACCACCTTTCCGGCCTGGTCTACTGCGGCTGCTGCAGCGCGAGGATGGCTGGCGGCTACGGCAAGTCGTCGTCGGGCCGTGTGTACCGGTATTACATCTACACCCGCGCCTGGCCATCCGTGCACGCCGGGAGGGCCCATTTGGAGCCGTGCCCCGGCAACAGGCACCGGGCCGACGGCGTGGAGGAGGCGGTGTGGGCCAGGGTGCGGGAGTGGCTGGCCGACCCGGAGGAGCTGGCGAAAGCCGCGCGGGACGGGGAGCAGATGCGCCACGGCCGCAAGTCCGCTGCCAAGGTCATCAACGGCTCCCGTTTTGGTTTCGTTTTTCTTCTGCCGGGCGGTTAACTGGAATCGCCGTCCTGGGGGTGGTGAAATGGGCATCTTGGAGGAGATCCTTTCTACTGTGAAAGGTGACGCGCCGGTCAGGGAAGTGCGGATCGGGCCCTTCTGGACCGGGGTATGGAGTCGCGGTTGCGGTCTGGCTTCCACCTGGTTTGAGCATGAGCATTCCTGGCGCCCTCCGGTCCGGGAAGCGGGTAATCTTACCGGCCTGACAGCCCGGCAGTTATGTGGCTACGCGGCCAGCGCCAGCCTCCTGGAGCGCAGTGTGGCTCTGGCGGCGCTGAACTCTCTCCTAAAGGTGGATCCCAAATGCTGCCGGGAGCTGAATGCGGCAGACTTTTTGCTAGAACAGGGCCGCGGAAGGAGAGTATGTGTCGTGGGGCATTTCCCCTTTGTGCCCCGGTTGCGGGAGGTAGCGACGGAGCTGTGGGTGCTGGAAAGGCACCCCCGGGAAGGCGACCTTCCGGCCGAGGAGGCCGAGCAGGTGATCCCGCAGGCCGACGTGGTGGCCATCACCGGCACCGCGCTCATCAACCAGACCATGGATTACCTCCTCGGCCTTTGCCGTAGCCAGGCGCTGGTGATGGTATTGGGCCCTACCACGCCCCTTTCGCCGGTCTGGTTTGACCACGGAGTGCAGGTGGTATCCGGTACGGTGGTGACCGACCCGTCTACCGTGTTGCGCCTGGTCTCCGAGGGAGTGGTGTTCAAACAGATCCGCGGTAGAGGTGTCAGGCTGGTTACGCTGGTCAAGGATTAGGTGGGGTTTGACTGTGTAACGCAGTGCTGGCCCAAGAGGAGGCGGGCCCTACGGGGTAGCTGCGGCGGTCCGGTGGGGCATCGCGCCGTACATAACCCTGTGGATATTGCAACGCGGATATTGCAACACAGTAGTTGAGGAATCCGAACACGGAGGTGACGAGGGTTGAGCTGCTCCACCCTGAGGCGCGTTTTCGACCAGGAAAAGGAGCGTGGTCTTACCTTTAGTCGAGCCCTGGAGATTTACCAATCCAACCCCGCGCCGGATCTGCACTACGTCCATGCCGGGCCGGTAGATGTCCTGGCCGTCCAGCCGCACGCCGCCCAACGGGCGAAAGCCCGGTACCAGTTCGTTCAGTCGATTGGGGCTGCTCAGAAAGGTAATCTTGCCGCACCCGGAAGGGCTTCTTCAAATTTTAAGATTGTGTGGCAGGAATGTGGAAGGGGGTAGGCGAATAGAATTAATGCTAAAAAACCCCGGGACTAGGAGCCAGGGACCGAAAGACTTTCGGAATGATAACTTTTAGGGACCGCTAACATTCTCCCTGCTCGGAGCAGGGAAGGACCTAATTAATAGCCTTACCACTCGTTGGCATGG
>JACIYD010000085.1 GCA_014360105.1 Clostridia bacterium | reverse complement strand
TTGTAAGCACCCATACCGTGCACAAAGAAAAGCATTGGTCAGCACCACTCCTTCCCGAAACTGATTAAGCTATTGTATTCGAGAGGGTGTGGTACGGTGACGCCACCGGCGTTGTTGGCCCGGCCATAGCTCGTTTTACCCCGTTTGGCAGAACGGCAACCCCACGCCGGGGCCAGGCTGCGCCGGGCGCCCGCACCAAGCAACGGGACGGTTACGGCCGTCTAGAGCAGCCTCTTCTCGCCCTCCAGCTTCAAAATCTCCCTAATATCCTGGCCTACGCCCACGCAGCCCAGGTAGCGGCTCGCATCGTCGCGTACATGAAAGTAGCGGGTGTAGGCCTTCCGGGGACCAACGTTGATCCAAAACTCGGCAGAATCCCTGCGGCCACTCTTGAAATCATCAAGGAATTGAGCGAGTTCGCAGCAGTAATCATGTTCGGCGGCAACATACCAGGCAAAACCCAGGTCCTGGCGTCCTACGTGTTTACCAAGGTGGAGGAAGGTGAACTGGAGATGGCTATTACCGCCAGTGCCTTCTGTATTATGTTATCCCTAATCATTGTTGGCATATTGACCATCCTGAACGCGAGGAGAGCCCAGAATGCTGCCCTGCCCTGAAAACGGGTGCTGCGGGTGACGAAAAGGCCTCTATGGCGCCTTTGCCGGCTCTTTTGGCAAGGCGTGCTGTGGGGGTTATGGGGTTTGTTGTGCTTTATGCTGCTTTCGGTTCAATACGGACTTCGTAGCCAAGGTCTTGCAGCTTTTTAACGGTGCGACGCAGCACGGCCTGTTTTTTACGCTCGTCAAGATAGTTGGCTCCAAGCTCGGGCTCCATAACCTCAAGAACGTCACGGTGCGCATACCCAAAGGCAAGCTCGTGGTCGTTTCCGCGCCGTGGGGAAGTCCGCGCTCATCCTCGATACCCTGCACCGGGAAGGGCAGCGCCAGTGCCTGGAGGCCCTGGGCCTGATCTCCTACCGGCTTGCGCGTCCGGCCGTAGACCGGATTGAAGGCCTGTCGCCAACCATCGCCGTGGAACAGCACCTGACCAACCGCAGCCCCCGGTCCACGGTGGGCACCGAGACAGGGGTCTATACCTACCTGCGGCTACTGTTCGCCAAAATCGGGCACCGCCCTTGCCCGGGTTGCGGCAGGGATACCGCTCCGCCCCACACGCTTGGCGAGCAGGCTGCGGACGACTGGGATGGGCCCGAGCCTGTCGCGAGCTATCCCTGCCCGCACTGCGGTGCGAAGGTGGAAGTACTTAGCATGGCCCACTTCTCCTTTAACAAGCCGGCCGGAGCCTGCCCCACCTGCTCGGGCCTGGGGATCATCAAACAGGTGGATCTGGCCAAGCTATTCGACGAGACGAGGAGCATAGAAGAGGGTGCCGTGTACGGCTGGAGTAAAGAGTTCAGCATGTATCAGAGTAACGTCTTGAAGAAGGCGGCAGCCCACTACGGCTTCCCATTTGATCCCACCCGGCCGATCATGGAGTATGGCGAGGTTCAGCGGGAACTGTTCCTGTACGGCGTGGAGAGCCCGCAGTTCCGCCGGCGCTTCCCTGGCGTCGAGCCGCCCCCCACTGCCAGGTCCGGACGCTTCGAGGAGGGTCTGGTAACCGGTTTCCTGCGGCGCTACGCCGAGCGAATCGAGGACCACAAATATCGGGAGAAGATGGAGCGGTACCTTCGCAGCTATCCCTGCCCTGACTGTGGGGGGCAGCGCCTGCGAGCGGAGAGCCCGTGCGGTCACCGTGGCCGCTCGGACCATCGTCGAACTCTCGCGCATGCACCTGGTCGAACTCGGCAGGTGGATCGAGGCCCTCCCCGGAGCAGTTGCTCCCGCAGAGTGGATCGTTGCCGGTCGTACATGATCTGCGGGAACGCCTGCTCCGGGTCCTCCACGTCGGCCTCGGCTACCTGACCCTGGATCGCTCCTCGCCCTCGGTTTCGGCCGGCGAGGCCCAGCGGCTGCGGCTGGCCGCCCTCCTTGGTTCGGAGCTGTCCGGGGTCATCTACGTGCTGGACGAACCCACCCTGGGGTTGCACCCGCGGGATACGGTGTTCCTCGTCGACAACCTCCGTCGATTGCGGGACCTGGGTAACACGATAGTGGTGATCAAGCATGATCTCGAACTGATTTCTGCCGCCGATTACGTCATCGACATGGGACCCGGTGCCGGACCGCACGGTGGCGAGGTGGTAGCCGCCGGGCCGCCAGCGGAGGTGGCCCTGGTGCCGGAATCGCCCACCGGGTGGTTCCTCTCCGAGGCGGAGGCCATCGCCGTTCCGCACATGCGGCGCGCCGGCGACGGGACGTACCTGATCATTCGGGGCGCCCGGGCGCACAACCTGAAAAGCATTACCGTCCGGCTGCCGCTCGGCAAGTTTGTTGCCGTTACCGGCGTGTCCGGATCGGGGAAATCATCCCTCGTCTCCGACATTCTCGATCGGGCTGCCCCGCAGCGGTTCTACGGTGCCGCCGACCCACCCGGGGAGCACGATGGCATCGAGGGCTGGGAGTACCTTGACGGAGTTGTCGCCATTGATCAGGAACCCATCGGCAGGACGCCGCGCTTCAATGTTGCGACGTACATTGACGCCTTCGCCGCGATCCGCAAGGTTTACGCCACGTTGCCTGTCTCGAGGGCCGTCACCACTCTGTCCGGTGGCGAGGCGCAGCGCGTCAAAATGGCCAGGGAACTGGGGCGGCGTGCCGCCGGACGGATCCTCTACCTGCTCGATGAGCGATCCCGTGGGCTCCACCCTGCCGATACCGCCAGGCTGATCAAGATCCTTCAGGGGCTGGTTGACGCCGGCAACACCGTCGTCGTGATCGAGCACAACCTGGACGTCATCAAGTGTGCCGACTGGGTCATTGACCTAGGCCCCGAGGGCGGAGAGGCCGGCGGGAAGGTGATCGCAGAAGGCACGCCGGAGCAGGTGGCCGGGGTCGCCAACTCGCATACCGGCCGGGTCCTCCGGCGCCTGCTGTGTACCGGTAAAGGGCCTGCTGCCAAACGCCGCTTCTTCGGCGAACCACTAAAGAATAAGCGCTCCTTCCCGGCTGATAGCAATAGACTCACAATTGCCATACCCCGCTGTCCAATAGACCGGGCCATGAGTACATGGAGCAGGAACGTGGAGAGGCTGCGGCGGCCGGATAGCAGCCGGGTACAGACTCCCGGCCTCCTCTTATGGTATTTTCCGGTTTATTGTGTTATGTTATCAACGAGACAGGAAGATAAGAAACTAGGGTGGTTTTGGGAACGGGGACGATGCTTGACAAGAGGTGAGGGGCCTAAGAATTGAGGAGGCGCCTGTGGTGAAGTGCGCTGTATGCGGGGACGGGGGAATTGGAAATTGTGACGCTGGACTTGGAGCGGTCCTTTAAGGGGCACGCCGTCATTACTAAAGGCGTTAAGGGATACCGCTGCGCGTCCTGTGGGGAGGAGTTCTACCAGGGCGAGGACGTAGAGCGGGTGGACGCGCTATTGGCTACGTTGGAGGACGAAAAGGGCCCGGAGGAGGCCAAAGGTTTCATGTCGGATAGAGTGGATAAGGCCATCAAGGAATTCTGTGAGCTTGTCAGGCAAGAGCTGGGCGCGAACCTTCTCGGACTTCGCTTGTTTGGCTCGGTAGCCCGTGGCACCGCTACTCCAGAGTCGGATATCGATGTGCTCGTACTCGTGCAGAGGGAGGACAGCGCCGCCAGAGAGGCCGTGATCAAGGTGGCCGTGGACATTAATTTAAAGCACGACGTAGTGATGTCGCCGGTGATTATGTCCTTTGAACGCTATTCGATGCCCTTGTTTAGAGAAACCCATTTCTATAAGTCCCTCCAGGAAGAAGGGATTTCCCTGTGAACTCCGAGCTAAGCCGTTGGAGGCTAGAAAAAGCAGAGCAAACCTTTCGGGAGGGAAAGCAGCTATTAGAAGCAGGGTCCTACAACGGGGCCATCAATCGCTTCTACTATGCGGCCTTCCACGCGGCAAGGGCATTGCTGGCGACTAAGAGGCTGGATTCAGCCAAGCACAGCGGGATTATTTCTCTGTTTAACCGTGAGTTTGTGAAGCCCGGTCTAATAAGCGAGGAGGCCAGCACAACCTTATCGGCACTTTTCAGCCTGAGGGCTGAGGCCGATTATGACGATTTTAAGAGTTTTGGCTTAGAGGAGGCGGAGAGGGCTAAGGAGGCCGCAAGGTCGCTGATAGAGGAAGTTCGTGAGCTCCTATCCAGGTAGTAGCGTGGCCATCGATAGGTTACTTTAACCATCACTGCCGTTTCCGTGTTTGAGCTTAAAGTAGGTCTTATCCCTGACAGTAAGAGAGAAAGACTGCTGGAAAAGTTTTTCGGTCAAGTTACCGTATTGCCCTTTAACGGCCCGGCAGCCCTGCAGCGGCCAGGTTAAAAACAACCTGCGGGCCAGAGGCGAGGTAATTGGGGTGCCGGACACCCTGATTGCCGGCATTTGCCCTGCAAGAAACCTCCCTTTGTATACCCTGAATGGGGAGCATTTCCGGCGCTTCGCCGGGCTCGAGGTACATGAACTGCGGCCAACGACGGTAGAGCAGCCCTGACTTCCTCGTACCCTCCCGTACCTGTCTTCTTGTTGGGCCAAGGCCGGCCCAGGGGCGGGTAGGTTGGGATTGCGGTCCTGACTTGCACCCGGCGGGTCGCCTCGGCCTACACTTGCTAAAGCGCGTCCCGCGCCCGGGCGAGGCGGCTGCTTTTCGGCAACCACAAGAGTTCACCCCAAGGGAGACCACCGTGGGTTGCTCGCCCGGACCGGTCCGACCCTGGTTCATCCAATGGGTCTGCGGTATTTACCGCTGGATGCGGGTGGCCGATGCCCTGAAGTTTCAGGAAAACTTCTTCGCGGATTTCCGGCCGACCCGGGCCCGGGAACTGCTGGAGTTCATGGGGCTCGACCGGGCGGCCCCGGTGGGCAGCCTTTCCAGGGGGCAGAGAGCGCGGTTGAAACTGGTGCTGGCCCTGGCCCGCGACGCCCGGCTGGTGCTCCTGGACGAACCCTTCGCCGGCATTGACCCGCCCTCCCGGGAGCGCATCCTCCAGGGGTTGCTCATGGCCTACCGGGAGGACCGGAGCATGGTGATCGCCACTCACCTGGTAGGAGAAGCGGAGAAGCTCTTTGACCGGGTGGTGTTCCTCTCTCGGGGGGAGGTTTTCCTGACCGGCGAGGCGGAGGAACTGCGGCAACGGCACGGGAAGTCCATCGAGCAGATCTTCAGGGAGGGATACCAGTGATGGGACTGGGCAAGCTTTACGCGAAGGAAATGCGGGCGCACCTGCCCGAGTTGGTAATTATAACCATCCTGGTGGCCGCGGCGGAAATAACGGCCCATATCTACTTCACCGCCCCATGGTCCTTTCTTCCGGGGCTGGTAGTCCCCATGTTCGGCATACCCATCTGGCTCATTACGTCTTCCTTTGCCGGCCTCAACGAAGAGTGGGCGGACCGTACCGCCTACTGGCTGCTCAGCCTGCCGGTGCAGGAAGAAGTGACCCTGGCCGCCAAGCTGCTGGCCATAATAACCCGACTGTTCCTGATTTCCCTGCCGGCAGTGAGCGGCATATACCTCC
Source organism: Clostridia bacterium (assembly GCA_014360105.1). Classification (GTDB taxonomy): domain Bacteria; phylum Bacillota; class DSM-521; order Neomoorellales; family SLTJ01; genus JACIYD01. The sequence continues at coordinate 1,201 of JACIYD010000085.1, read as the reverse complement.
TGGTCGCCCGGGCCTCCGCCACGGCCGTTCCTTTATCCTGGACGACCGCCTACGTGACCGTATACCTCGCCTTGCTGGCTATCTCCCTGCCCGTGGCCACGGCGAGCTTCCTAGCCGTCATGGTGGAACGGGCCGTGCGTTGGGGAGGCGGGTTGACCCAGATGGCCGTGTTCGGATTCACCCTCTGGGCCGTGGCCCGCCTGGGGGGCTGGTTGCTGAACGTCTTGGATTTCCTCCCCGGAAGGCTGCGGGTGCCCGAACCCATGGCCCTGGGCAGCGGTAACACAATGCTCAGCCTGGGCCGGCCGGGCATGGATGTTTCTCTACTGGCCCTGGTGGTGGTGGGTCTGGTCCTGGCGTCCCTGGCCCTCGAGCTGGCCGCCTGGCTGCTCCGGCGGTGGGTGGAGGTGTAAGGTTCTGCGGGGAACTTGCTGCCGCTCTCGTGGCATGTTAAGATGAAGCCATGGGCTGAAGCGGGGATGATCAAACATGGACGAGCAATCGGTGGTCGAACTGGCCAAGAGCGTACTGGAGCCGGTGAAGCGGGTAAAGATGGCTTTCTTGTTTGGCTCGCGGGCCGAGGCTAGGGCAAGGCAGGATTCCGACGTTGATATAGCCGTCTATTGGGAACCGAGACCCGGCAGAAGACAAAAGGAACGGGTATGGGAGACGCTGGAAAGGGCCCTCGGTACCGAGGTGGATCTGGTGGATCTTAATGATTGCCCGGCCACACTGGCCTGGGAGGCCCTTCAAGGTATCCCCCTCGTTAAACGGGATGAACGCTTCTACCTCGAATACATGCTCGAGGTTTCCCGCGAGGCGGAAGACTGGCAGGAGTACGTTTTCGACCTGTGGCGGTGGCGCCGGCGCCTGGCAGGTGAGTAAGATGAGTCCGCTACGCTCAAAGGGAGAGCATAATGCGCCGTTTGAGTTTCCTTTCTCCAGCATGATCCGCGCCTTCTGGCTAAGTTTGTGGAGATCGTAGAGAGGAAGTTGGAGGAGAGCTCAGAAGAAGCTTAGAATAGTCCCTGAGGCCCGTGGGCTTAAGGAGGCGTAGCATGGCGCTGTTTGGGAAAAGGGGGCCGGAACAGGTACAAATTCTGGAAAAGGACCTCGCCTGCCAGGTATGTGGATATGACAGGTTCTGGCGCCGCGAGGCCCAGTTGAATACGGCGGTGGCCACCTTCTTTAACCTTGACTG
>JACIYD010000084.1 GCA_014360105.1 Clostridia bacterium | reverse complement strand
CCCTTACGCAAACGGCCGTGTTACACCTCGGGCAAGGCGTGAACTTTGGGGAACGGATTGCCCTCGCCCTCGACTTCCTGCAGAGTACAAGCCCCTCTTATCCGTTACTTGCCTCCATCGACGCTCTGCGGGCAGAAATTGCGAGGCGCGGGGCCGATTTGTGGGAGGCGGCCCTGGCGGCTGCGGACGAAGTACGCGCTTGGCTGGACGGGGATTGGCGCTTTATGGTCTGGACGCCGGGGCCGGGCCTGACACAGGACCCATTGCGGCTGGTGGTGGCGGCGCCCTCGCTTGGATATGGTGGGAGGGAACTTGCCCTGTCTTTGTGCGAACGCGGCGGCCTAGCGGTGGAGGCTTGGGGAGACCGCCATGTCCTGCTCGTTTTCAGTCTGGCGGATGACCGGGAGGTCGCGTCGCGCGTGGTAGCCGCTTTTCGCGGCGTAGCCGCGCAAGGGACGGCTGACCGGCGGGCCGAAACGCCGGGTGTGTTGCCACGCTTGGCCATTCCTCCCGCGGTCTTAACGCCACGGGAGGCCTTTTTTGCGGCTCACCGCTGGTTGCCCCTCGGCGACGCGGTGGGCGAGGTCGCGGCACGGGCCATCGTCCTTTACCCGCCGGGGACGCCCCTTTGTTGGCCGGGTGAATTGATCGGCGAGGAAGTGGCCCATTACGTAGAGATATATCGGCGACGCGGTTATCACCTCCAGGGCTTGAGCCTCCGGGGAGAGGCGGCCGTGGTGGCCCGGTGCTAACGGAGGAAAGCAATGCCAGGGTATTTGATTACCATCGAGGGGATAGACGGGGCAGGCAAAACCACGCAGGCCGCCCTGCTGGGCCGCTATCTTACGCACGCCGGGTATGCGGTGTTGGCAACCCACGAGCCAGGGGGGACGCCCTTGGGCGATAAGCTGAGGGAAATTGTTCTCGGGCAAGGCCTGGGGCCGACCACCGCGGCCGCGGAACTTTTTCTCTACTTGGCGGCCCGAGCAGAGCATGTTGCCCGGGTAATCCGTCCCGCCCTGGAGCGTGGCCTGGTGGTTCTCTGTGACCGCTTTAGCGATTCTACTCTGGTGTACCAGGGTTGCGGCCGGGGCCTGGATTTTGGCCTGCTTACAGCAGCCGACGCGCTTGCCACGGGCGGACTTAGGCCGGACTTGACCATTATTCTTGATTTGCCCGTGGAGGAGGCACAGCGGAGGCTGGCCGCGAGCGGCCGGGCGGCAGACCGTTTGGAAGCCGAGGGAGCGGAATTCCTCCAAAGGCTGCGCCTGGGTTACCTAGCACTGGCCCGAGAGGACAAGGAAAGAAGGGTACTGGTAGAGGCAACAGGGCCGGCGGCGGCAGTTTTCGCCCGGGTAAGGAACATCGTAGAGACGTTTCTGCGAGAAAAGGCCGGGTTGGGCGATGCGCTTACAGGACCTTTTCGGCCAAGAGATTGCTAAGGAGCAGCTCCGACGGTCCTTGCTTGAGGAGCGGATAAGCCATGCCTACCTTTTTTCCGGGCCACCGGGGGTGGGCAAAAAGACGGCTGCCCTGGCTTGGGCTCAGGCGCTAAATTGCTTGTCTCCCGTGGGTGGCGATGCCTGCGACGCGTGTCCGGCGTGCCGGAAAGTCGCCAACCGGACGCACCCGGACGTCCTTCACATCGTGCCGGAAGGCGAGAGCATCCACCTTGAGCAGGTCCGTGAAGTGCGCCGCCGGGTGCTTTACCAGCCTTATGAAGGGCAGCGGCTGGTAGTCATTTTGTCCGATGGCGACCGATTGACGCCGGAAGCAGCCAACGCCTTGCTTAAAAGTCTGGAAGAGCCCGCCCCCTGGGCCGTTTTTGTGCTGGTGAGCGACCGGCCGCAGGACCTCTTGCCGACCATCCGCTCGCGGTGCCAGCCGGTAAACTTCCGTCCGCTGCCGCGCCAGGTGATCGCTTCCTTTCTCAAGGATCGGGGAATAAGCGAGGAACAAGCGGGCTTCCTGGCGAGCCTGGCCGGGGGAAGCCTGGCACGTGCCGAGAAACTCCAGGCGGATGAGACCGCACGGCGGGCACTGCTCGCGCGGTGGCAACAGGCTTGGCGGGGATCATTGCTGGAGCGCCTTTCCTTGGCGCGGGAATTGGCCAACCGGGAGACGGAAATCGCTTTAGGCGCATTCCTCGTTTGGCTCCGAGACCTGTGGGTCTGGCAGGAAACCGGGTCGAGGGACCTTTTGCGCAATCCGGACCTAGTGACGTACCTGCCCGGCAGAATGCTTTCCCACGCAGAACTTGGCGCTTTGCGCCGCTGTCTGGTACGAGCCTGGCAGCGTCTAGCACAGAATGCGCAGAAGCAGCTTCTTTGGGAAGAGGTTCTTTTGGGGTGGCCGTCGGCGTCAAACGGAGAAGGGAGAAGTAGCAGTGGTAACAGTGGTAGGTGTCCGGTTTCGCAGAGCCGGTAAAATATATTACTTTGACCCGGGGCAGTTGCCTCTTGCCGTGGGCGACAAGGTAATCGTCGAGACGGTGCGCGGGGTGGAATACGGCGAAGTGGTCGTCGGTCCGAGAGAGGTACCGGCGGAACAGGTGGTTAATCCGCTGCGGCAAGTGATACGCCGGGCTACGCCGGAAGATGCGGAAACGGCAAAGGCCAACGCGGCACGTGAAAAAGAAGCTTTTGCCATCTGTCAGCGGAAGATTGAGGAACACGGGCTGCCGATGAAACTGGTGGGTGCCGAGTATACCTTTGATCGCAATAAGCTTCTCTTTTATTTCACCGCCGAGGGTCGTGTAGATTTCCGGCAGTTGGTACGCGACTTGGCGGCGATCTTTCGGACACGGATTGAACTGCGGCAGATTGGCGTACGTGACGAGGCGAAATTGCTCGGCGGCCTGGGCTGCTGCGGACGGGAGCTTTGTTGCGCCTCCTTTCTCGGTGAGTTTGACCCCGTTTCCATCCGCATGGCGAAGGACCAGAATCTCTCGCTCAATCCCGGGAAAATTTCGGGCATCTGTGGCCGCCTGATGTGCTGCCTGCGCTTCGAGAATGATTCTTATGAAGAGGGTAGGGAAGAGACCCCGGCGGCGGCCGGGGCGGAGCGCGTGCAGGCGGCCGAGAGCGCCGACAGGCGTCCCGGCGGGGAGGTGAAGGAGGCGGATGGAGACACTAACGGAGGCGCTGGCGCGGATCGAAGCCAGGTTGATGCACCTCCTCCGTGAAGTGCAGGAACTGCGACAACAAGCCTGGGCCCTGCAGGAAGAAAACGAGGAGTTGCGCGCCCAGCTTTACCAGGAATGTTACCAGACACCCCCCGGGCGGGGGCTGGCGTCTTTGCGTATGCTTTACGGGGAAGGCTATCACATTTGCCCCCCGTATTTTGCGCGGCCCCTCGCCCGCGGCATGGGTTGCCTCATCTGCCTTGCCTTGCTTAACCAAGCGGCCGAGGAGGCGCAACGGGGTGGAAACTTGCGCTAAAACTACAGGAACGCTTTACGTCTGCGCGACCCCGATCGGTAATCTGGAGGACATCACCCTCCGCGTCTTGCGCATCTTGCGCCGGGTGGATCTCATCGCGGCCGAGGACACAAGAAAGACGGCCATCCTGCTGGCACGCTACCGCATTCGTACGCCGATGATCAGTTGCCACCAGCATAACGAGGCAAGCCGTACGCCGTATTTGCTTACACTCTTGCGCCAGGGCAAAGACGTGGCCCTCCTGAGCGAAGCGGGAACGCCGGGGATCTCCGATCCCGGGGAGAAGGTCATCGGCGTGGCCATCAAGGCAGGAATACCGGTGGTCGCCTTGCCCGGTCCGGTCGCGCTTATCACCGCCCTGGTGCTCTCCGGGCTTCCGACCCGCCGTTTTGTTTTTGAAGGCTTCCTGCCGCGGCAGGCGGCGGCCCGGCGGCACCGGCTCGAGGAGTTGGCAGAAGAAGAAAGGACGATGGTTTTTTACGAAGCACCGCACCGGCTGCAGGACACGCTAGGCGAGATGTGCGCTTTTTTTGGTGACCGCGAAGCAGCAGTGGCGCGAGAACTGACCAAACTGCACGAGGAAGTCCGCCGTGGTACACTAAAGCAGTTATGGGAAGAGTTCGGCCGAGAGGTGCCCCGCGGGGAAATGGTGATCGTCGTAGCCGGCCGGCGCAAGATTTCGGGTGTAGCGCCGGAAAGGCTACTCGGCGAAGTAAGCGAATTGGAACGCCAAGGGTGGCGACGCTCGCACGCGGTACGCCAAGTGGCCAGAGCCTACGGCGTTCCCCGAAGCGAACTCTACCGGGCCGTATTGGAAAAAGAGGCGGTCCCGGGGAAGGGACCGCCGGTCGGGAAAAACTGACCTTTTAACAACGGTGAAGCCGGGGGCTTGTCCCTAAACAGCCTGTGAGGCCATCATGTTCAAGCACTCACGGCAGACGTTTTTTCCGCGGAAGTTGGTCACGTCTTCGGCGTTTCCGCAGAAAATACACGCCGGCTGGTACTTTTTGAGGATGATCTTCTCCTGGTCGACGTAGATTTCCAGCGCGTCCCTTTCGTCGATGCCAAGCGTGCGGCGCAACTCGATGGGGATGACGACACGACCGAGCTCGTCCACCTTACGTACGATGCCTGTCGACTTGATCATTTTCTCCTCTCCCTTTGCTTGCAGGTTTCGACATCTCTATACCTAATCGTACCAGCGTTTGCATTTAAAGTCAATACTTTCCTATTCAACTTGACAGCTACTTTGGGCGTGATATCATTAGGGAGGTAACAGGGGAGGATTGACGGTGGCGGAACCTTTCTATGTGACAACCCCTATCTACTATCCTAGCGACCGGCTGCATATCGGGCACGCCCTTACTACGACCATGGCCGACACCATTGCCCGTTATAAACGGATGCGCGGGTATGATGTCTGGTTTCTCACAGGATCCGACGAGCACGGGCAAAAAATTCAGCGTAAGGCGGCCGAGGCCGGGATAAGTCCCCAAGAATACGTCGACCGGATTGTTGCCACCTTTCAAGAACTTTGGCGACAACTGGGCATCTCTTACGATGACTTTTTACGTACTACCGAGGAACGGCACAAGAAGGCGGTACAAACGCTTTTCCGCCGGCTCGAGGCTCAAGGCGACATCTACAAATCGACCTACCACGGCTGGTACTGCACCCCCTGTGAAACTTTTTGGACCGAAACAAGGCTGGCGCAGGGGTGTTGCCCGGATTGTGGCCGGCCGGTAGAAAAGGTAGCCGAGGAGGGCTATTTCTTCCGCCTCGGCCGGTATGCCGACCAATGGTTGCGCTTTGTCGAAGAGAACCCCGATTTCATCCAGCCGCCTTCCCGGCGGAACGAGATGATTAGCTTTGTCAGGGGCGGGCTGGAGGATCTCTGTATCTCGCGCACCACTTTTGACTGGGGTATTCCCGTGCCGGGCGACCCGAAGCACGTTATTTACGTCTGGTTCGACGCGCTCACCAACTACATCTCTGCTCTGGGCTGGGGAACCTCAGAGCAGGAGAAGTTCGAGAAATACTGGCCGGCGGTCACCCACCTGGTAGGCAAGGACATCGTTCGCTTCCACACGATCATCTGGCCGATTATGCTCATGGCCGCCGGGGTGGCACCTCCGCGCCGGGTCTTCGGCCACGGATGGCTGATGGTTAGCGGCGGGAAAATGTCCAAGTCCAAGGGCAACGTGGTCGACCCCATGGTGCTCATTGAGAAATACGGCGCCGATGCTATTCGGTACTTCTTGCTCCGCGAGCTTCCCTACGGGGCGGACGGCTATTACACGGAAGAGGCCCTGGTGGAACGCTACAACCGCGACCTGGCCAACGATCTGGGTAACCTTTTCAGCCGAAGCCTGGCCATGGTCGAGCGCTATGCGGGCGGAGTCGTGCCGGTACCGGGGCCGGCAACGGAGAGAGAAACCGAGTTGGCAGCGGTGGTCCGCCATTCAATTGCCCGGACAGAGCAAGAGCTCGAGCGGCTGGATTTTGCCGGTGCTCTGGCGGCGATCTGGGAAGTGGTCGACCGGGCAAACAAGTATGTGGACGAGGCCGCTCCCTGGAATCTGGCCCGGGAGAAACAGACGGAGCGCCTGCACACCGTGCTTTACCACCTGGTCGAGACCCTGCGAGTGCTGACTGTGCTCCTCGCGCCTTTCATGCCCGGCCTGCCGCCACGGGTCTGGCCCCAGTTGGGTCTGGAAGCGGCACCCCAGTTGCAGGAGTGGGAGAGCATTCACCGCTGGGGCTCCTTCCCGCCAGGAGCAAAGGTGAAGCGCAAGGCGCCACTCTTTCCGAGACAAGAGGGGGTAGCGGCACCGGTGGCCGAAGCCGCGACCCCCGCCAGCACGGTCCCGCAGATAACACCCCGAAAAGAGGTGACCCTCACAGAGATGGCAACGGTTTCCATTGACGATTTTGCCAGACTGGATTTACGTGTGGCCGAGGTTGAGGCCGCAGAGCGGGTTGCGGGTACGGACCGGTTGTTGAAGCTAGCGTTGAGGGTAGGCGAGGAAGAACGGACGGTGGTCGCCGGCATCGCCCAAGTCTACCAGCCGGAAGAACTGGTAGGCCGGCAGGTGGTGCTTTTGGCCAACCTGCAGCCGGCCAAGTTACGAGGCATTACCTCGCAGGGGATGATCCTGGCGGCCAGTGACGGCGAGGCAATCAGCCTTTTGACGGTGGACCGGCCCATCGCCAGCGGCAGTAAAATTACCTAGGCGGAACGTTAATATGCTGGTCGACAGCCATGCGCATCTCGACGATGCGCGCTTTGCGGCCGACCTTGACCTGGTGCTCGCCCGGGCGCGAGAAGCGGACGTAGTCTGGGTACTTACGGTAGGAACCAACCTCGCCTCTTCACGT
>JACIYD010000083.1 GCA_014360105.1 Clostridia bacterium | reverse complement strand
CTCTTTTCCCTTGCCCGCCAGCGGGGAAGGAGTACCCTTTCCCGCCTTGGTGGAGGCGCTTTTTCTGGAGCTCCTCTTTGAAACCGTGCGTGAGGCGAGCATTCGCCTGCCCCCGCGCGCCGGGGCTGATCCGCCGCCGTTGGTGGGGGACTGATTGCTTTTTGTTTTAGTCCGCTACCAGGATTACCCTGGCATCTCCCGGTGCCGCCGGAATATGAATGAAAGGCAGGAAAACCGGGTGCCGGGAGGCTTCGCCCATGGCGCGCAGGGGGCTTCTTTTTCTCGGTTTGGGCATACTGGTGCTAGCCGTAGTGTATCTAGGCTACGATTACTATCGGGCCAACCTCAGGGTGGAACCGGAGAAATTGTTGACCCAAGCCCTGGAGCAGGCGCTGGCCGCGGCCAGCTACCGTTACGAGGTCGAGGCGGAAATGGTGGTGAATGGGCAGCGCCGGGTACTCAGTAAAGTAGCTGGAGAAAGGGACCGGCAGGGTAATTTTCACTTTTGGGGGGAACTGGCGGGTGAGAAGGTCGAGGTCTATCAATTCGAGGGTACCACTTACTTCCTCGATCCCCAGAGCGGCAAATGGCTGGTCGTTCCCGGCAATGAATTAGGCCGCCAGCAAATGCTGGTGGCGGAAATCGACCCCCTCTCCCACCTGAACTTTGCCAGCCTGGGCGCTGTTACTTACCGCGGTCGCGAGAGACAGCCGGCCGGCCGCATGCACGTGCTCGAGTTCCGGCCGCAACCGGCGAACGCCTTCATGAACCGCTGGTTCGAGGATTTCACCTACCGCGTCTGGATCGAGGCGCGCAGCCGCGAGCTGCGCCAGGTGGTCATCCAGGCCCGGAGCAAGACCAATCCCCAGGCCCAGGCTACCTTTTGTCTCCGCCTGCGCGACTTCGGCGCCAAATTGAAGTTTTCTCCCCCACCTGCCGCCTGACCGTTTTGGCGTAGTGCAAGAGATTGGCGGCTTCTTGCGTGCGGTTTGCCGGGCAAACCACGATTTTGAGCTGTCTTTTCACTATACCTTTTTCGCCAGCCCGCCGCTTCTGCACCGCTTCCACGCCGCTTCATTTAAGCCATGCTAGAGTGGCCCATGAGGCACGGCCCCACAACGAAAGCAACGGCCCCACAACGAAAGCATGAAATCGCAGGGGGCGGGCTTGGGATTTGCTCCAAATCCCACCGGCTTGCAGTCGCGGGAGCAAACCCAGGCCAAAGCCCCAGAAACTGGAATTTCGGGGGGCCTTACTAAAGAAGCGCAGGGAGATGAGCGTCCTCCCGTTGATCACTTGCGGCGCAACGTCCAACGCGATCTGGGCCCCGTTGCGGTAGGCGGTGCGGTGACCGATCTTAAGCTATACCGAGGCTTTCTCGTTTGTGGCGCATATGGCCCGTGCCGGGTCGTCCCATGCCAAGGCTACGCCCAGGGCCTCGGCGAGGGCGCGGGAGGGCACCAGGGTGCGGCCTACCATATTCTGTCATTCACTCTCCCTGCAGGCCGGGATGTGTAGGATGTAGGGGTGCACCCACACAGCTTAATCCTCTTCTCGCCGCGTGCCGCAGTCGGGACAATACTGCCACCAGTCCTCAAGTTTGCGGTTGCAGCTGCGGCAGGCCGTGCCTAGGCGGGTGCCACAGCGGGGACACGCTAGATAAGTTGTTTCCAACCGTAGGCCGCAGGCCGGGCAGTTCGCCAGGCGCCCCCGGCTCAGGAGGTAAACCAGCCAGCCCACGGCGTTGGTCAAAAGGGTTAAAAGTCCCCAGCCCAAGGCGTTGTCCCCCCGCCGCCGGGCGTCCAGATACACCCAGGCAGCCAGCAGCAACCAGTAGGCCAGGAAAAAGCCCCGCGCCGCCTGGCCGGCCGCCGCCTCCCGTTCCCGGGCCGCCAGGAGGGCCGGGGTAGTTACCGGCCGGAGCAGGGCTTGAATTGTTAGGAGGCTGTCGCCCACCGGCACGCTCCAGAGCAGACCGCGGCTTGCCTCCCCCTCGCCGTCCTGGAAGGTAACCGCCACCTGCGGCAGGGGCGGGATCAGCAGAGTACCGGTCACTTTGTGTGCTGCGCAACCGACCAACGTACGGGGATAGGCGGCCAGGATGAGAGAATCGGGGCTGGCCGGGTTATCAAAGACGATCAACCACTGAAGAGCATCCCTAACCTGTTGTTGCTCGGTGCGAACAGAAATCAGCCCCTGGAGGCCGGCCGGGTCTTCCCCCCGCTGTAGCCGCTGCGCTAGCTCAGCCACCAGGTCCCGTGCCGGGGCCTCCGCCTCCGTGCGCAGGCGGCTGATTTCCAGGCCCGCCTGGGCCTGCAGTACCAGGCTCACGCCCAAAAGCACCAGGGCTGCGGCCACACCCCAGGCGAGGTAACGCCCGGAGCCCGGGTCGCCCCGCCGCCGGCCCCACTGCCAAAACGCCAGCACCAGCAACACCAGGCCGCCCAGGAGGGCCAGCCACAGGAAGGGCGGCCCCACGGCTATACTTACTTTTTCCACTGATTACCCCTCCCCAACGCGTTTGCTCGCAAACTCCACAAACTCCCCCTGGCCGCGCAGCAGGGGCAGGGCGCAAACGGCGCCTAAAGTCGCCACGCCCAGGAAAGCCCCGGCCCACCAGCCGGGCAGTCGGCCCAGCCCGGGGGGTAGACCCGGCAGGACCAGGTCGGTGCTCCCAGGCGACAATAGCCAGGCCAGTCCCAGGCCGCAGGCCACCAGGGCCAGGGTAAAGGCCAGGATCTCGGCGAGCGGCGGCCGGGGTGCGGGCTGGAGGGCTACCCATAGGCGGGCCGCTACCTGCCTAACGCTCCTGGAGGGCGCCTCCCGCGGCCGGCCCCTCTCCACCCGCGCCAGCAGGGCCCGCCAGCGTGCCGCCTCCGCCCGGCAGTCCGGACACCCCTCCAGGTGCCCCTTCAGGCGCTCCGCCGCCCGGGGGGGCAAAAACCCCAAAACGTAATCCGTAAGCATTTCCGGCGAGGGATGTCGCCGCCGCATACTACTCTTGTTCATGCTGCGCATGTTCCGCCTCCAGTTCCCGGCGCAGTTTGACCAGGGCCAGCCGCAGGCGAGACTTGACCGTATTCGCCGAGCAGCGGCAAGCCCGCGCAATTTCCTCAAGAGACAGTTCCTGGTAGAAGCGCAAAACCAACACCTCCCGCTGCGCCAAGGGAAGAGAAAGCAAGGCGTGGCGCACCGCTTCCCGCTCGGCCTGCCCCGCGGCATCTAAGGGGGGGTTCGCTAAGTCGGCACCATTTTTGGGTAGAATACCCCCAAGAAGCTCGTGCCGGCCGTAGGCGCGACGCTTTTGGTCCCGCCAGAGATTTAGGGCCACGTGGTAAAGCCAGGTTTTAAAAGAAGCTCGCGGCTGCCAGCGCGGCAGATGCTCCAGAGCCCGTAACAGGGTTTCCTGGACCAGATCTTCGGCCTGATGCGGGTCGGCGCCCAAGCCTAAGAAGAGTCCGTGGAGGCGTGGTTGCCAGAAGCCGACCAGTTCCTCCAGGGCCTGGTGGTCGCCGCGAGCGGCGCGGCCAAGCAGTTGCGTTGTGGCCTCTTCCACCACCTTTTCTCTCCCTTCACTCTTTTAAACGAAACAGCCGCACAAAAAGTTCACTCGGGACGTAAGCCGTCCTTCTCAATGCCCTTAGAGGCAAAAATGATCATTGGCGGACAATAATACCAGGCGTGCTGCGCTCCGGGACACCAGGCCACCGCACGCTGATCTGGATCTTAATGCATGCAATTATACCTTAAACACGGATAACAGCCGGTCACAGTAGAGGTCATCCTCGGTGCCTCCTTCCTCTTGGCGGTAGCGGGCCAGAAAACCCTTCTGGGCGCGGACGAGGATGGTGCCCACCGAGCCCGGCGCTACGCCCAGGGCTTCGGCGATCTCGCGGTAGGTAAAGCCCACATGGCGCAGGAGCAGGGCCAGGCGCTCGCGCGGCCTGAGGCTTTCCAAAACCCGCCGCACCCGCTGGACCGCGGCCTGGCGCATGGCCGCCTCCTCCAGGGGGACGACCTCGGGGTAATGGCGCCACACCCATTGCTCCTCGCGCTGGCGCCGGCGTTTCTCGCCGCGCAAGGCGTTTAAGGCGAGGCGACTTCCCACCAGGTATAGCCAGCCCAAAAGGTTCTCTTCCCGCGGCGGGGGCGTGGTGTAAAGTTTAAAAAAGACGTCCTGGGCCACTTCTTCGGCCACCGTCCGCTCGCCCACCAGGTACATGAGGTGGCGCACCACCTGGGCATAGTAGCGGCGGTACAGCTCCTCGAACTCCTGCGTCCGCCTCACCGTTTCCGGCCTGCCGTCGACCAACCTTTCTCGCCCCTTCCACTTATACAACACCGCCGCGCAAGGTCTTTGTGACAAGGGGTTACCCTCTCTGTCAGGATAATCCATTGTAAAAAAAATTTAACAACCACCATTTAATGGTAATCTCTGCCACGGTTGACAATGACTGTAATCTGTGATATGGTTAAGCCAAACGGGTGCTTCGTAGCTCAACGAGGCGCCCCTTTGCTTTATTATAAGTCTTTCCATAAAATGGCTTACATGGGGGGGAATAAAATGGCTAGAGGATTTGAGGTGTCGAAGACCCTCTTCGAAAACCTCGTAAAGCACTTGGTTGAGGTAGAGGAACAGAAGGATAAGCTTCTCGGGGAATATTTCCAGGAACCCTCAAAAGAACGTGACGAACTAGAAAAACTTATTGACAACTACATCAAACATATCGAATCGCTCATTAAGCAAGCCAACAAGTCAGACACAGCAGGTGCTTCTCTCCCTTTCGTGACTATCGGGAGTGAGGTCGAAATTCAAGACTTATCTACTCAGGAAGTTCACCGTTTTCGCCTGGTGGCTCCCTTTTCAACAAGCGTAGGCGGCGGCGATATATCATATATCTCACCTGTCGGAAAGGCATTATTGTTAAAGAGAGTTGGAGACGAAGTAACAGTTAATGCGCCAGCAGGAGTATTCCGATACAAGATAAAATCAATTAAGTGGCGAGGCGATTAAGACCTCGATTAATAAAGAAGGGAGCGAAACAACGTGTTTGCCCGGTCAGAAGGAACCGCGTCCGCAACCGGGCAACGTTACCAGGTGCTGGCGGCCATTATGCTGGGAGGGATTATGGGCCCCATTGACGCCAGCATTGTCAATGTTATTCTTCCCACCATTACCGGCTTCTTTGGCGCTCCCCTCGCCACGGCCCAGTGGGTTCCCCTGATCTACCTGCTTACCATCAGCAGCCTTCTCTTGTTTTATGGTCGCCTGGGGGACATCCTGGGGTATAAGAGGGTCTATCTCGCGGGGCTGGTATGCTTTATCGTCGCTTCCGGCTTTTGCGGCCTGGCGCCAACCGTTTACTGGCTTATAGCCTTCCGCGCCCTCCAGGGGATAGGTGCCGGCATGATGATGGCCGTCCCCTATGCCATCCTTACGGCTACTTTTCCCCCGCAGGAACGCGGCCGGGCCCTAGGTATTAACGCCATCAGCATTTCGGCCGGGTTGGCCATCGGTCCTCCCCTGGGCGGGCTGCTTACTTCCCTGTGGTCATGGCGGCTCGCCTTTCTGATCAATATACCCATTGGCATAGCCGGATCGCTGTGGGCCAGGAAGGTCATCCCCGACTTCAAAGGGCAGCCGGGCAGGATGGATACCGCCGGCGCCGTAACCGCCTTTATCTGCCTTTTCTCCTTCCTGTACTTTATTAATCAGGTGCAGAGGTTGGGGATCGGCATAATCACCGGCACCGTCCTGGCCATAGCTCTTATCACGGGTGTCTGCTTCTTGTATATTGAGGCTCATTCGCCGCAACCCATGGTGAACCTGGCCCTCTTTAGGAACAGAACCTTCTCCCTGGGCACCCTCAGCGCCCTGCTGAATTTTGTCTCCCAGTACATCTTGGTCTTCCTTACCCCTTTTTACCTCCAGCGGGTCCTCCATTACCCTCCGGACAAAATAGGTCTCCTCATGACCAGCTTCCCCCTGGCGGTGATGGCCGTCGCTCCCTTCAGCGGCGCCCTCTCCGACCGGTTGGGCACCAGGGAACTGGCCGCCGCCGGGGCGGCGCTTTGCGCCCTGGCCCTGGTGACCATGGCCTTTTTGCCCGTGGCCGCCCCTTCCCTGGCGGTAGGCTGGCGCCTGGCCCTCTTTGGTTTGGGTACCGGGATATTTCAGTCCCCGAATAACAGCGCGGTCATGGGCAGCGTGCCCCGACCATATCTTGGGATAGCCTCCGGCATCCTGGCCACGGCCCGGAATACAGGCATGGCTTTGGGTATCGCCACGGCCGGGCTGATCCTCTACGCCTTAGTACCACCGGCAGTCATGGCCAAAAATAGCCTGGACGCCCTGGAGGCGGCTCATTTCCTCACCGGCCTAAAATACGCCTATCTTTCCGGGGCCGGGCTCACCGCCCTGGCGGCCCTTTTCTCTTTTATCCGAATTGGAGCCGGCACAGCAGAAGGCAAAGCCTGAACTTTGCCTGCCGTAACTAAGTATGTGCTGGCCTGTAGCCCACTTTGACCTTAAGCCAAGAATTTCGCCGGTCGCCCCGCCTCTGCTCCACACCAACACCGCTCCAGATTTAGCCGGACTATTCCTGACCATAGTGTTAGCGTAAAAAGTGCCGCCACTAGGACAAAACCCCGAAGTCTTGGCCGGGGCCGGCCAAGGGGCGGCGCCTCGGTCATACGGCGCTGCCGGGAGACGATTCCGCCGGCCTACTCCGGCAGGAACCAGTGAATATAGCCGCAGCGGGCGCAGATCAAACAGGTTGCCGAGGGGTTGGTCCAGTCAAGGTTAAAGAAGGTGGCCACCGCCGTATTCAGCTGG
>JACIYD010000082.1 GCA_014360105.1 Clostridia bacterium | reverse complement strand
GACGCAGCAAAGCGGCCGCCGCCTCGAGAATCGTTTCCACCGCCGGCAACCGCCCCGGGCCCCGCGCACCGCAGGCAAGAAAACCGCTCTCCGGCTCGAGCACGTGATAACCCAGTTCTCTGAGCCGCGCCAGGTTGGCCTGGGTCACCGGATGGGTGTACATGTTGGCATTCATCGAAGGGGCGAGCAAGACCGGCGCTCTGGTTGCCAGCACCAGAGCACAAAGGAGTTCGTCGGCCAGGCCGGCCGCCAGGCGGGCGATGATGTCCGCCGTGGCAGGCACGATGAGCACCAGCTCGGCGGTCTGCGCCAGCTCAATGTGGGCGACCCCTGCACCGGGGGCAAACATCTCCTGCCAGACCGGACCGCCGGCCAGAGTCGCCAGCGTCAGGGGGGTGATGAACTCGCCTGCCGCCCTGGTCATCACCACCTGGACCTTGGCCTCTTCCTGCCGCAGCCGGCTGACCAACTCGGCCGACTTGTAGGCGGCAATTCCACCGGTAATGCCAACGACAACGCGCTTTCCTTGCCACATAGCCCCTACCCTTACTTCAACCCGCCGCGCGAGAGTTGATACTTGACCTTGCCGCGGGCGATTTCCTCCAGCGCCACACTCACCGGTTTAATCAGCTTCCCGTCGGGTCCCGTTGTCTCCGCGGCGGTGAGCATGCGGGCCCGCCTGGCCGCCAGAACTACAAGGGCATACTTGCTGTTCACCTGTTTCATCAGTTCGTCGATGGTCGGTCTATTCATCCACTATGCCCTCCTGCAATAAGTACGGCGCCGCCCGCTGGGGGCGGCACTTCTCGGCGGTGATAATCGCCTCGATTTTTGCCGTGGCCTGGGCTATCTCCTCGTTGACCACGAGGTAATCGTACTCTTTTGCCCGTTCTATTTCAAAAGACGCCAGTTCCAGCCGCCGCCTCATTTGCGCTGCGTCTTCGGTGCCGCGTCCCGCTAATCGCCGTGCCAGCTCCCCGTAAGAGGGGGGAAGGAGAAAAACGGTTACCGCCTCGGGCAGCCGCGCTTTCACCTGGCGCGCTCCTTGGACGTCGATCTCCAGCAAGACGTCTTGACCTTGCGCCAGGCGCTCTACCACCGGCGCCCGCGGCGTGCCGTAGTAGTCGCCGTAAACCTGCGCCCATTCCAGGAGCGCGTCGGCCTCCCGGAGCCGCCGAAACTCCTCTTCGGAGATAAAATAGTAATCGACCCCGGGCCGCTCACCGGGCCGCGGCGGCCTGGTGGTCGCCGAAACAGAGTACCAAAGCCCCGGCAGCCGCCGCAGGAGTTCCCGACAGACGGTTCCCTTTCCTGCCCCGGAAGGGCCGGAAACAACCAACAAGAGACCGGCAGCCATTTTTTCGCCTCTTTACTGGGCCGCCTCGTCAACCCGTACCAGCGTGGTGGCCGCCACTTCCTTCGTTCCCAGACGGTGGGCCACCGTTTCCGGTTGTACCGCCGAAAGAATGACGTGGTCGCTATCGGTAATAATGACGGCACGCGTCCGTCGCCCGTAGGTAGCGTCGACAAGCACGCCCCGCTCCCTGGCCTCCTGGATGATGCGCTTGATGGGAGCCGACTCTGGGCTAACAATGGCCACGATGCGGTTCGCCGAGACAATATTGCCGAACCCAATGTTGATCAGCCTGATCTCCATGGTTGTCCCTCCTGGCTCTTGTTTCTTCTCTTCCTTTACCGGCGGGGCTGCCCTCTCCACCTTCTTCTTTCGTCCCATTTCCCATCTCCCTTGCCGCTATTCAAGGTTCTGCGCCTGCTCCCGGATTTTCTCCAGCTCTTCCTTGCAGGCGACCACCAGGGAGCCGACGGCGCTGCCCGCCGCCTTGGCGCCGAGCGTGGTCACCTCGCGGTAGGCCTCCTGGATGAGGAAGTCGAGCTTGCGGCCCACCGGGACCTCTGCCCTTAACGCCGCCCCCATTTCGCTCAGGTGGCTGCGCAACCGCACGAGCTCCTCCGTAACGTCGCTCCGTTCCGCCAGGAAAACTACTTCTTGCAGCAGTCGTTCCCCGCTTACCGGGAGCGACCCGAGCAGTTCCTGAGCCCTAGCCTGGAGGCGCTCCCGGTACGCAGCCAGCACGGCCTCCCGCTCCGCGGCGATTTGGCCCACGTATTGCTCCAGCCGCCGTACCCGCTGTTCCAGGTCGGCGCCGAGCCGGCGTCCCTCGCGTTCGCGACCTGCCACCAGCGCTTCCAGAGCCTGCGCCAGCGCCCTGGCAACCACCGGCCAGACGCCTTCGGGGTTATTCTCTTCTTCCCCTACCTCGATCACGCCCGGGAGGGCGATTAGCTCACGGATGCCGAGATCTACCGGAATATCCAAATATTGCGCTATTTCCTTCAGGTAATCATAATAAGCCATTGCCAGTTCCTTGTCAACCTTTATCTGCATTTTTTTCGTTTTTTCTTGGTCTATGGTGATAAAGATATCAAGGTGGCCGCGCGAGACCATCCCGCCCACCATCTGGCGCACCCGCTCCTCCAATGAAAGGTAAGGCCGCGGCAGGCGTACGTTGATTTCGAGGAAACGGTGATTAAGCGCCCGCACTTCGGCCTTCACTTTCACGCCCCCTTCCGCCGCGCTGCCGCTGCCGAAACCTGTCATGCTCCTGGGCATGTTGCTTCCTCCCGCATCTCTTCCAGGTCGGTCTCCCCCCGGAAAACTTCCACCGCAGGCCCCTCCAGCCAAACTGCACTGCCGGGCCCTTCCCACCAGACGCGCAAATCCCCGCCGGGGAGACTCACCGTCACCCGGGCCGCGCTCACCCCGGCCAAGACACCGGCCACCGCCGCGGCACAGGCGCCCGTGCCGCAGGCCATGGTCGCGCCGGCGCCCCTTTCCCAAACCCTAACCGCAAGCTTGTCCGGGGAAACTACCCGAACGAACTCGACGTTGGTCCGGCGGGGAAAAGCGGGATGTCTTTCCAAAGCCGGGCCCCAGCGTTCTAGCTCCATCGCCTCCGGGGCATCAGTGAAGATGACGCAATGCGGGTTTCCCAGAGAAACGCAGGTGACGCGAAACTCGTGACCGCCGGCACCTAAGGGCCAGTCGACCACGGGGCTTGCCGGCGCCACCACGGGAATCGCCTTCGCCTCCAGCACCGGCTCGCCCATGTTTACCGTCACCGAGGCGACCCGGCCGCCACGGTACGTCGGCCTCACTTCCTTCGGGCCGGCGAGGGTTTCCACGAGAAACCCTTCGCCACCCAGACCGAGGTGCTCGCAGGCATACTTAGCCACGCAGCGAATGGCATTGCCGCACATTTCTGCTTCCGAACCATCGGGGTTGAAGATGCGCATGCGGATGACACCCCCCGCGGCGGGCAAAACGAAAACCAGACCGTCCGCTCCGATGCCGTGGCGGCGCTCGCACAGGGACCGGGCAAGGCCCGGCCAGGTCTTTTCTTCCGGGAGGGCTTGCCTCAGGCCGTCGACCACGACGAAGTCGTTGCCAAGGCCGTGCATTTTGGTAAAGCGCAAAAGGACCGCCTCGCAAATCAGGCACGCGATTTCCCCGGCGCGCGAACGGCTGAAGCAACCAACCTCTTGCGGCGGCGGTTTTTCGCCGGAGAAGCTCGCTTCCCGCCTCTTTTGCTCTTAGCTTCGACGTGCTAGCGGGGAATTCCTGCTTGGGGCCACCCGGGGCGCCTCCGGCTAATGCAAACTTCCCGCGGGCCGTTCCGGCGGCTCCCGTGATTCCAAACATCCTCCATTATGTGAGAAAACGTGCACGGGCATACTCGGGTTGCCGGCCGCCCGCCGCTTTTGCTATACTTGGGGCCGAAAGGAAGTGCTTCTTTTTGGCCTTTGACGCCCTGGTAGCCCAAGCCGTTGCCCTGGAAATTAGGGAACTCGTTGGCGCGCGCCTCGAACGCATCACCCAGGTAGGCGGCGAGGAGATCGGCTTCGCCTTTTACGGCCGCCGTGGCCGCAGCCTTCTTTTCTATTCCGCGCACGCCGCCCATGCCCGCCTGCACCTGGTCGGCGAGCTGCCGTCCCCGACCGCACCCTCGCCTTTTGCCCTCGTCCTGCGGCGCCACCTGGAAGGTTGCCTGCTCGAGGAGATTACCCTTCCCCCTCTGGAAAGGGTCATCACCCTTCACTTCCAGAGCCCGCCCATCCGGGGGGAGAAGCGCTACCGTCTGGTTGCGGAAATCATGGGCCGCCACAGTAACCTCATTCTCGTCGAACCGGGCAGCGGCCTCATTCTCGACGGTCTCAAACGCTACGGCCGCGCGGTGAGCCGCTACCGCGAGGTATTTCCGGGCCAGCCGTATCTGCCGCCGCCGTCCGGGACAAAGGCCGATCTCCTGGCTTTGCGCGAAGAGGACCTCGGTCCCCTTTTGCTCGGCGCGGGCTGGGAAAGGCCGCTGGAGAAAGCGTTAATCCAGCAACTGCACGGCCTCGGTCCGCAGCTCGCGCGCGAGGTCGTGGCCAGGGCGGGCCTGGATCCAAACCTTCCAATGGAGTTCTGCGGCAGCCTTGAGCTGGCCAGACTCTGGCAAGCCCTGTCAGAGATCAGGCAGGTCTTGGAAACGCAGCAATTCCAGCCAACCCTCGTTTGGGACGACCACCGGCCGGTGGCCTATGCCGCCATTCCCCTCAAACAGTATGGGGGACTGCGCCAGGAAACCGTCCCCCGGATGAGTCTGGCGGTGGAGCGCTTTTACCGCGAGCTCCAGGCGCGCGAACGCCGCGAGCGGGAGAAAAGCCGCCTGGAACAACTGGTCGCGGAGCAACAGAAGCGGTGGGCACGCAAAGTCGCCCTTTACGAAGAAGCATTGAGCGAATCCCGGGCGGCAGAACGGTACCGGCTGGCGGGCGAATTGATCATCGCCAACCTGCACCGGCTTACACGCGGCATGACAGTCTTAGAGGCGCCCAATCCCTACCAGCCGGACGAAATCGTGCGGCTGGAGCTCGACCCCTCGCTCACGCCGGCGGAGAACGCCCAGCGCCAGTTCAAGAAATACCGCAAAGCGCGCGCCCAGGCGGAACAGGCAGCGCAACTGCTTGCCCAGGCCCGGGAAGAGCTTGCCTACTGGGAAACGGTACAGGAGAGTCTGGAGCGGGCGGAAACGATGGAGGACCTTGCCGAAATCGGGGAAGAGCTCGCCCGCCAGACGGCACCGCCGGCCAGACCGAAGCCGGGAGCCGCGCGGCCGGGCACGCCTGCGCCCCTGAGTTTTACTTCTCCGGACGGCTATACCGTCCTCGTGGGCAAGAACAACCGCCAGAACGACTATCTGGTGGCCAGGCTGGCCCGCCCGGAAGACGTCTGGCTGCATGCCCGGGGCTTCCCGGGCGCACACGTCCTGGTGCGCAACCCCGGCGGCGCGCCGCTTCCCCCGGCAACCCTGGAATATGCCGCCGGGCTGGCCGCCTTTTACAGCAAGGCCCGGCTCAGCGCCCTGGTGGCGGTGGATTATACCCTCGCCAAGCACGTGCACAAAAGCAAAGGAGCCCGACCCGGCATGGTCCACTATACCCACCAGCAGACGATCCTCGTCCGCCCCCTTGCCCCGACCGGCGACCGTGCTACGGGCGACGCCGGCGGCGCCTGACCGCCGCTCCACCCCTAGGCCGGCCCCGTTCCCTTTTCCCTGCTGCCGGGCTTAACCAGGGGCAGGCCCTCGCGGCAAAGAGGGCAGGACTCCGCCGCATAGGCGGGCACATCCAGGGTAACCAGCGCCCGGTGCGGCCGGGCAAAAGTGAGGTGGCCGCCGCTGCGGTCCACCAGGGCGCCGATGCCCACCACGCGGGCGCCCGCCGCCTCCGCCAGCGCCAGCAGTTCCCCGGCCGAGCCCCCGGTGGTCAGCACGTCCTCGACCACCACCACCGTTTCTCCCGCTTCCAGGGTAAAGCCGCGGCGCAAGGTAAGCTTCCCCGCCTCCCGTTCGGCAAACATCGCCCGCGCGCCGAGAGCGCGCGCCACCTCGTGCGCCACGATTACCGCCCCGAGCGCCGGGCCGAGGACGACCTCCACTTCTTCCTCCCGGAAGAAACGCGCCAGCTCCTCGCCCAGCAGGGCCGCATAAGTTGGGTACTGCAGGACGCGGGCGCACTGGATGTACCGCGCGGCGTGCCGCCCGGAGGTCAGCAAGAAATGCCCTTCGAGGATCGCACCACAGGCGCGGAAGATATCCCAAATGGCGTCACCGGTGAGCATGCCCTTCCCCCCGGAACTAATCCTGCAGCTCGGCCAGCAGACGCCGCAGAGCGGCCCGCGGATCCGGCGCCTGGGTGACCGGCCGGCCCACCACCAGGTGGGTGACGCCCGCCTTGAGCGCCTCCCGCGGCGTCATCACCCGCTGCTGATCGTCTACGCCGCTCCAGGCGGGACGGATGCCGGCGGCCACGATGACCAGGTCCGGCCCAAAGGCGAGCCGCAGCACTCGGGCCTCCCGGGCGCTGGCCACGACCCCACCGCAGCCCGCTTGGAGGGCCAGCCTGGCCAAGCGCACGACTAGGTCCCGCACCTGGCCCCCGTAACCCAATTCCGCCAGATCGCCCTGGCCCAGGCTGGTGAGCACGGTAACACCCAGGAGCACCGGTGCCGGCAGGCCGGCGAGGGCGGCCTCCTCGCGCGCCGCCTCCACAGCGCGCGAGAGCATCTCGCGCCCGCCGCTGGCGTGCACGGTAAGCATGGCCACCCCCAGCCTGGCCAGCACCCGCACCGCTTCGGACACCGTGTGCGGGATGTCGTGGAGCTTGAGGTCGAGGAAAACCCGGCCCCCCCAGCGGCCGATCTCCTCCACCACCCGCGGGCCGTGCCCGTAGTAGAGCTGCATCCCCACTTTAAAAAGCGAGACTTCGGGCAGC
>JACIYD010000081.1 GCA_014360105.1 Clostridia bacterium | reverse complement strand
CCCACGAAGGGAACCATTGGTAATACTCTGGTGGGTAAGCCTGCTTCAATCCTTCGTAGGTCGCCTTGGCAAGTTCTATCCTGTTGTTCTTTCTATAAAGCTTTACCAGCTTTTTCTCTTCTAAAGATATCAGCACTTTATCTAATTCCTTGTCGAACTCCTCCTGCGCAACGGTAAACCGTGCTTGTAGGTCTTCCCGGGTCATATATAACCCTGGGTTTACCCGGTAATCCTCGGCAAGCACTCTGAGAACGGCGTCTTCGTCAATGCTAGGCCCTGAAGGCCCAGGAACCCCGGGTAAGGGCACCCCTAGCTCGTCATGCCTGACCCGATATGTCATCGCCAGTTCGTCGGCCATTTCTCTCAGCCCCATCCTAAATATAAGCAGCTTCATAGCCTCAGCGGTGCCACCAGCGATCTGGTGAATTTTAGCTTCCCTGACTATTCTTTCGAGAGGGTAGAATTTGGTAACTCCGTCACCACCCATCGTCTGTACCGCCTCTAAAGCAACTTCCATGAGCATGTCACAACTCAAGAGTTTACTCGCGGAACATTCAACAGCTGCGTCCCAACCCAAATCAAGGAGATAAGCGGCGTAATATGCTGACAATCTTGACAGCCTCAGCTTAGTCAGCATGTCAGCGATCTTGAACTGATTAGTAGGTAGGTCAATTGTTGGCCTGCCAAACTGAATTCGTCGTTGTGCATACGGCACGACGGCCCTTATCGCCTCCCGAATACCTGCAACTGCCAGCATCGCACAAAGAACCCTTTCGTAGTTAAAGCCCGTCATCATCAGTTGCCAGCCTTGGCCCTCTTCGCCAATTCTGTTTGCTATAGGTACGCGCACTTCATCAAGGTTGAGATAGCCGTTAAGTGTATTGTCAAGTCCAATCAATTCATTAACCAGCTCAACCGTAAAGCCGTCCATCCCCTTTTCTACAATGAAGCCGGTAAGATGTCGATACGTGCGTACATCTTCCGGGTCATCGCTCGTTCTGGCATACAACATGTAGCGGCTAGCCACTCCAGCGCCGGTTACAAACCTTTTCTTTCCGGTAATCACGTATTTGTCACCGTTGCGGCGAGCGGTGGTCTCTATGCCCGCAACATCGGTTCCAGCAAACGGCTCGGTGACGGCCACGGCACCTAACTCGCCCTGCGCGGCCCTAGTCAAAAAGTTCACCTTTTGTTCTTCGGTGCCAAACTTTTCAATTTGATGGACACCGCCCAACATACTTGCACCGAAAGCGCCCATACCGGCACCTGGCAAACGAAAAATCTCCTCTGCCACAATTGCTGTTCCTGTCGTGCCTAGACCCATCCCCCCGTACTTCTTGGGTATGCCCGCACCAAAATACCCCTTTTGCGCCAGTAGCTGTACGATGTCCCAGGGAAACTCGCGCTTCCACCAAGCCTCCTCGGCCCGGGGTATCAGCTTATCTACAACTTCCTTAACTTCTTGAGCTAGCCTCTTATGTTCATCGGACCACCAGGGAAATACTTCCATGGCCACAAACACTCCTTCCGACTCGTATTGGAAGTTTGCCATTTACTACTAGGATGTTCTACCTGGTTGCCGAGTCCTTGTTGGGGCTGCAGCCTAGCCAAATTTGTTGTGGGGTGCTTTGTTCCCACACAGCCATACCTGCGGCAAGGGCCTTCCTGTTGAGCTCTAAGACGGCGTCAGTAAACAGCTCTTTGAGTACTTGGTCAAGTGCCTGCGGGTCCAAGGGCAACAGGCCGCTGGCAACCAGCGCGCCGGTAAGAACCATGTTCGTCGCCGCAGCGCTACCCAATTCTTGCGCCCGGGCCGTGGCGTCAAGAACCAAGAGACCGCCTGTGTGCTCCAAGAGGAAGCGCTCTAGGTCCGCTAGCGCCGGGTACTCTTCCTCGCCCTGCAGGACGCTGACGGGAGGAAGGGGGCGCCAGTTGGCTAGGACGTAGGTGTTAATATTTCCATACGCTAAAAGGGCACGGCAGGCCTCTAGGGGTTCGAAGCCGACAATAACGTGCGCCTCGCCCCGGGGAATAAGTGGCCCGTAGCGGTCTTTTAGCGCAAGGCGCACGTGACTGGCCACTGTACCGCCCCGCTGGCTTGCGCCAAAAGTTTCCCCTACCGCTACTTGGTACCCACTGGCCACCGAGGCCATGGCGATAACACGGGCGGCAAGCACGTTTCCCTGGCCACCCACGCCGGTAAGTAAGATATTCAGCGGCTCAGCCTCTAGCCTTCGCGCCAAGGCGCCTCACCACCTTCTGTCCGGATGGCCCCTGCCGGGCAAAGCTGGGCACAGGCGCCGCAGCCTGTGCATAAGGTTTCGTCGATATAGGCTTTTCCCCTGAGTCCATCCCACCGATTGGCCGGGCATGCCCATACCCGGCTACAAAAGACGTTGCAACCACACCCTTCGCCTAAGCAACGCATCTGATCCACGTACGTGCGTAGTTGGGCAAGCTTGCGGTCTCGCAGCAGTGCGCAAGGACCCCGTAGGATGAGGGCGCGTACGTCCTCCTCTTTCAACGCCCGGTAGATGGCCCGCATGCTGGAGCGCACGTCGTAAGGATCCTGGATCTTTAGGGGCACGCCTAGGCCGTGGAGGATCTGTTCCAGGGAGACCGGCTTGGCGGGTTCGCCCCGGGCATCAACCTCCCGGCCTGGGTGCGGCTGGTGCCCGGTCATGGCGGTGGTTTCGTTGTCGAAGATCACCAGCAGCAGATCGGATCGGTTATAGAGCGCATTGATGAGGGCGGGAAGGGCGGCATGATAAAAGGTCGAATCCCCCAAGACGGCTACCGTGGGCCGCTCCCAGTTCCACTCCTTTAGCTTGCCAAAACCACTGGCGAGGCCAAGGCCCGAGCCCATGGCGTGCACGGTGTGAAGCACGCGGTAGCCGCTGCGGCCGCGGCCGAGCGTATAGCAACCGATGTCGCCCAGGACGACCGCCCGACGTCCGTCTAGCGCTATGGCACTTTGGAGCGCCCAGAAGGAGGCCCGGTGCGGGCAACCGGCACAAAATGCAAGTTCGCGCTCCGGAGGCCTAAACTCGGTCCTAAAACCCGTCTCTTCGGGCGCCGATAACCCCAAGATCGTAGTGAGCGCTGCTCTTACAAGGTCGGGCGTTAGCTCACCGCATCCTCCGCCAAAGCTCCCGGCGATCGTGTTGTCTTTCCGGCCGTAAAGCCGCAACAGCGGCCATTCCCCTGCGTTGCGGCCGATTAGTGCTGCAATTTGCTCCTCGATAAACGGTTCGATCTCCTCGACGACCAAAACGCGCCGGGCCACCTGTAAATAGCGTTGCAGTACCGTCTCTGGAAGTGGCCAAACCATCTTCAGGCCCACCAGGCCCACTTGGTCCTGACGCTGCAACCGCTTTACGGCCTCCCGCGCGTACAGTAGTCCGGGGCCACTCGCCACTATCAGTGTTTCTGCCTTGGCTGGGCCCTCGTAGGAGACCAGGTTCCACGCTTCCGCCAGCTTGGCGGCTTCCCGCAGCTTTTGTTCCTGCTGTAGGTGTTGTCGGGGAACGCAAATAAACCGGTCTTCTGTACCCAACGAGGGCCGGCGCCGCTCCTGCGGCAAGGGTCCTAGGGTGACATTGCCGCCCGCATGGCAAATGCGCGTGACCGTCCGCAGCACCACGGGCTGGGCCAGATGCTCTGACAGCCGAAAAGCCACTCCCACCATTTCTTTTGCCTCCTGGGGTGTAGTGGGCTCGAGCACTGGCAGGTGGGCCACCCGCGCTAGAAAACGCGTATCTTCCTCCTTGACACTGGAATGGCCCGAGGGGTCGTCGCCGACCACAAGCACCAGGCCACCCCGCACGCCCGTCAGACCAAGGCAGGTAAGAAAATCAAGCGCGACGTTCAACCCGTCCGCTTTGGTTATGGCCAGCGCGCGCAGGCCGGCGAGCGAGGCTGCGGCCGCGCCCTCCACAGCTACTTTTTCGTTGACTGACCATTCGGCGTAGAAGCCACACTGCCGCGCTACCTGAGCCAGCAGTTCAAGAATTTCCACCGTCGGTGAACCGGGATAGGAGGTGGCGTAATCCACCCCTGCCTCGAGTGCCCCGCGCGCCAAGGCTGCGTTGCCTTGTAAGAAGATGGTTACCCCAGGACGGTCCATGTTCAGCTGCATCCGGATTCCTCCTCGGCCGCAACCACCCCACGGTGGTAGGCTTCCTGCAAGAACAAATAGGGGGGTGGGCCCGCCGGACCGGTTACCACACGCCTTTTCTTGCGGGCCACCGCCTCGCGCAAAAGGTGCACCCGATCGGCCGGATAAGGCCGAACCTCCAGCCACCCGGCAGCCGTGGCCGCTTCTAGAAGCTCGCTACCAAGTGCGCTGCGCGCCAAGAGGGTGTTCCAGCGCGGGTCATCCTCGGTGGAGCCCACGGTCAGATCGGCAAATTCCGCCGTCGGATCAAAACATACCTCACAGGCTGGACGGATGAGTGGCCGCAGCTCGTCTACGGGTAGCCTGAGCTCACCCTTCGGGGTACTCACCACCAGTTCATACGGGGGAAGATCCAACCTGGTAACTTCCAAGGGATTCAGCTTGGACGGCAAGAATCGCTCATAGAAGGCAGACGAGAGAGCCCAGAAGCAGAAAAGCCCAAGGAGGAAAAGTTTTGTGCCTGCGGTCAAATTAGTCACCGGTGTACGGCGCTTAACACTCTGTAGCTTGCGCACCGCCAGCACCTGGCAGGGCCTGCCCACTACCACCATTGACCCCAGTCCGTCTCTCATGGCGCCAACGAGCGCCTGGAGCGTCGGTGTCGCACTATACTTGGAACCGGCCGCCGCCAGTACCTCGTCCATCGTACGTGCCAGCACTGGTACCGGGAAATCACCTGGTAACCCGCTGGTGAGCAGCGCTCCGTGCGCCAGACCCTGTGTCAAAGCAAAGGCAACAAGGGCGGTTACCGTACCGCCGTACTGCTTTCCTTCTATCGCAGGTGCGGCCTCCCCGGCGCGTGCGTAGTAAAGGCCTTGCCAGTGCCCCAGCACATGGTCCTGGCGCGGGGCGCCGAACACAGTGCGATCTATTAGCTCCCAATCGGTCGGTGTGCGCGGGCACACTTCATAACAGAGCCCCTCAGAGAGCCCGCAGGTAGAAGTAAGTGCAACGCGTTCGTCGACCACGTTAAAATAGGGGCAAAGCCCGGCGCAAAGACCGCAACCGGTACATTGCTCCACCTGCAAAACCTCTTTTTGGAGGTGTAGGGGTCCTTTTGGTGGCATTGACGTGCCCCCTTTTCACCCTTCAGCCTGTCATCGCCTAACTTATGTCCCTTTAGCAATATTCTCTGATCCACTCTTGTCAAATTGATCTTACCAGTCCCGAAAAAAATCGATTCCCAAGCGTGTTGACATGATTCCTTGTGGGTTTTATCGGCATCACTTAAGCTTACCAAAAGGTTTCGATAAGACGACTACGCGGACCGGCCCATCCTTCGCCCCCGTTTTCCGCCAACCAGCCTCTTTCCTCCAGCATCCTTAACTCGTCCAAAAGCTTGTCATTGAGTACCCGAATAAAGGTACCCCTCCTCCCCAGCGACCTGCATTCGATCAACCTGGCGCTCTCCAGCTTGCGCAGGGCATTGACGAAGACTGACCTGCCGATCCCCGCCCTTTCGGCAATTCTGCTTGCGACCACGATGCTTCTGTCATCATCTAACCCGGCAAGAATGTGCTGCACGGCATTCAGCTCCGAGTAGGACAGGGTACCCAGCGCCACATGGACGGCGGCCCGCTTGCGCGCCTCTTCCTCGATCTTTTCCGCCTTGGAGCGGAGCAACTCCATGCCGACGACGGTGGCGCCGTATTCGGCCAGGATCAGGTCTTCGTCGGTAAACTCGACATCAAACTTGGCCAGGACCAGGGTGCCCAGCCGCTGCCCGCCGCCGACCACCGGGACGACCGTCACCAGTTTGCCGGTAAACAGGCATTTCTCGCCGCCAGGGCGAAAGACGCAGGCGTTACCCACCTGCCCGAAGTTGGCATGGGTGCGGTCCATGCGCAGCAACTGCTCGTTGTAGTCCTCGGGGAACTCCTCCGAGCGATAAACGATGTCTTCCATGATGGGGCAGGTAAACCCTTCCATGAACCCGTAACCGAGGATCTTACCCTGGCGATTAAGAAGATAACAGTTGGCCCCGATGGTTTCCGAAAGCACCCGGGCCATCTCCTTAAAGTCCACCGGGTTACCCGCGCTCTTCTCTAACCTGCGGTTAATGTCACGGGTCTTTTCGAGCAGCGATTTCACGTTGGTTAACCTCTCAAGTACAAGGGAAACGGTTTTGGGAACCAAACCTTGCTGCACGCTAGCAATGCGTTTTTGCCTTTTAATGCTATCTTCACCAATTTTGCAAACTATGACTTAGATAACCTCTTCGTGGTCAACTAGATAACATTTGGCCTCACAATTTTTTCGGCGAGAAGCCCAACTATTATCGCCCGGAAATCTAGATGACCTGCTTTTATGCAATGAACAATCAAATATCATGGGTTTTTATAGCCTTGGTTCACGCCACCTATTCCCCAATCTCCAAGGAGGTTTCTAAGGCCTGAATCCCTGTCTAGCACTAGAACGATTCTCCTCGCCCATTATGCCTTGGTACATCAAGGAAGAAAACACAGCTATTAGTGTAGCTACGCCAAGACACAGAGCGTCAACAAGAAAGGCCATACGATACGAACCGCTAAGGTCAACTACATAACCGAAAAGGGGCGCCCCAATAATCATCCCGGCAGTGCTTATCGCAGATGCAATACTGCTAGCAAATCCCGCATGTTCCTTACTAATACTTTCTACTATCAAGGCAAAGTAGGGACCAAACCAACCCATCCCACAACTTCCCATGACG
>JACIYD010000080.1 GCA_014360105.1 Clostridia bacterium | reverse complement strand
ACTTTGCCAGCGCGCCCTCCGAGGCGTCCAGAAACCCCCTGGCGTCCTCCATGTTGCGGGTGTATTGCTCCTGCTCGGCAAGGGCGGTCCGCAGGGACATGATGCGGGAAAGGACCATGGGGTTGTCGGAGGGCCGGCTTACCAGCTTGCCGGAAGACATCTGGTTCTGCAGCTTCATCAACCGCTCCAGGTTGGCCTCCAGGTTATGCAGGACCGTCGTTGCCAGCATGCGGTTGGTGACGCGCACTTCTTCCGCCTCCTTCTAAAGCGCCATCCCGGGGTATCCCCGGTTTTCTCTGCCGGCCTTGGCTGCTGCTCGTTCCGCGAGCCTCGCGAGCGAGACTTGCGCTCCATTTTCAAACTCCGGCGGGGTCCCCGGCCCATTCGGCATCCATACCTCAACGGCTGGCCTCGGCCGTCCGGGCCTCGGCCCCGCCTACGTTCTCAATCTCGCGGAAGTTTGGCCACTTGTGATGCTCGAAGTCACGCGTCCAGAGCCAAGGCCGCCCGCAAACACTGGGGACATTCTAAGGAGCCATCCGGTTGATCAGGGTGTCCAGCATCTCGTCCACCACGGTTATGACCCGGGCCGCCGCCTGGTAGGCGTACTGGTACTGGATGAGGTTAACCATTTCTTCGTCCAGAGAGACGCCGGAGATGGACTCCTTGCGCTTGTTAAGCTGCTCCACCAGGACATTCTGATTCTCCACCATACGCTGGGCCTCGTGGGCGGCCACCCCAAGGTGGGCGATGAAGTTTTTGTAGTAGTCGTCGAAGGTAAAGCCTCCCAAATCGGTTATGGATTCGCGGCGCAACTGGGCAATGGCGAGGGCATTAGTGCCGTCGCCCGGCGCGACCTCGTCACTAATAGTTACAGTATAGGTGGCATCAGTCCAGGGACGTTGCCCGCACAGAAATCTAACGGCCTCCCCAGAATTTCGGTCGCCGATTGTTAACCATTGTCCTTCTCGCCACGTAGCAGGGGTGCCTACATCGCTGCCGCCCTTCTGTAGCTGAACTTGCACTTGGTCACCATTAACCGTGACCTTAACCGAGTATTGCGCCGTAGGGTCGATCCCCGGACCCAAGCGCGCGTCGTCGGTCAATTTGACGCTGCTGTCACCTTCTTTGACGATGTCGGCGCGCCAGAGCCCTGCGGCCAGTTTTTCCGGGTGCGAAGCGAGGTCCGGGTTATCCGGGTTAACTTTAATGTTAGCCGCGTTGATTTCTTCGTTGTCACCAACAAAGAAATCCAAGTTGAATGAGTTGTCCAGCCCGATACCTCCGCGGTGCGCGTCGTTTACCGCGTTGGCCAGACTCTGGGCAAAGGTGTTGAGATCGTCCAAATACTTCTGCAGTAGATCGTCGCGGGCGATGAGCAACCCTTCCAGCTCGCCCCCGAGATCCTTTTTGCCGAGGACGTCTATGTAAACCGTCGCGTCGTTGGCCGGCAACGGGCTTTGAAGCTTCACTGTAATTGTTTTGGAGACTGTCTGGTCGCCCAGCTCAACTGTTCCACCGGGCGTGGCCGGAACCTCACCACCTATCGGCACAGAATCCTTGTCTTTCAACTGTAGGGTCCTGCGTGCTGCTATAAAATCCACTTGATATCTACCCGGTGCAAGCGTTACGCCAGTCACCGGTGTAGTCGTATCCAATAGCGTGTCGCCAGATACCATACCTATAACAGCGTCCGCATCCTGGCTGGCAAAAAGCTGGTTGTAACTGCTCCCGTCAACCAAGGGCTGAGCGTCGCTCTGCCCTGCCAGCTTAACCGCTATGGCCCCGCTATCGTTCTCGGTTACCGTGATTTCCACGAGCTTGCTCAACTCGTCCAACAACAAATCCCGGCGGTCGAGGAGGTCGTTGGGCGATATGCCGGCGGCCTTGATGGTGACGATCTGCTTGTTCAGGTCGGCGATCTGGCGGGCGAGCGTGTTCACTTCCTCCACTTTGAGCCCGATCAGGGCGTTCAGGTCGTTGCGGATGGTCGTGAGCTGCGCGTGGGTGTGCCGCAACGCCTCGGCCAGGGCCTGGGCCGTCTCGATGACCGTGGTGCGCACCGGCATGCTTTCCGGGTACTTGCTCAGTTCCTGCCAGCTATCCCAGAACTGCCCCAGCAGGGTGGCCAGCCCCGTCTCGCCGGGCTCCATGAAGACCACCTCCACCTGCTCCAGGGCGTCACGGCGCTGCTCCCACAGGCCCAGGGTGGCCAGCTCGTTTCTGATCTGGCGGTCGAGGAAGGTATCGCGGATGCGCTCGATCAGCGAAACTTCCACCCCCGTGCCGATTTGCCCCGCACCCGCGGGCATGTTCACCGACGGCACCGGCCAGGGGGTGGTGGTCTCCAGCACCGCCCGCTGCCGGCTGAAACCGGGGGTGTTCGCATTGGCAATGTTGTGACTGGTGGTATGCATGCCCGCCTGCTGGGCGCTGAGCCCCCGGCGGGCAATGTTGAGGGTAAAGAACAGAGACGGCACGCCAAAGTCCTCCTGTTTGCTTGCTAAACTACCCTATCCACGTTTGCGCTCTCCCCAACCCCTTCCAGGCGACCGCTGCGGTCGTAGATCGTCTCTTGCGACCGCCAGGCGGCGAGCATCCGGTTCACGTAGGCCAGTGTCTGCTGGATGAGCCGGCGGTTGATCTCGTTCAGCTCCTTGAGCTCGACGTAGCTTGCGTGCAAGCGAGCCGCCAGGGTCGCCAGGCGCTCCCGGTGCGGCCCTTCCTGGGCCAGGAGGTTTTTGATGGTCGTACTGCCCGCCGCACTTAGTTCTGGCGCTAGTTTTTCTACGAGCGCCATCCTTTCCCTTTCAAGGCTGTGAAGCTTTTGACTTAGGCCTTCCTGTTCCTCCATCAGGCGCTGCAAGGCATTGAGGTCGTCCTCGCGGAGCGCACGCGTTTGCTCCCGCCCCAAGGCGATCAAGCGCTTGATCAGCGCCTCCTGTTGCTCTAGCAAGTGAATCAGCTCGAGGATTGCCTCGGCCAAGACCGCCAGCCTCCCATTTGGCACCTTGGTGCCGTTCCCTCTTGAACGCGCCGGCTTAACTACGAGGAATGCCGCCCCTCTATCTCTCTGATGATCGCTTCGGCCAGTTCCCCGTCACTTACGGTATAGGTGCCCGCCGCAAGCCGGCGCCTGATGTCGGCGATCAGCTCTTCCCGCACTTCGGGAAGCGAGCGCAGCCTGGTCAGCAGTTCCTGCCGGAAACGCGCCTCCCGGGAGAGTGCTACCTCGTCGACGGCCGCGGCCTGGCCCGCTCTGGCGGGAACACTTCTCTGTTCGCCTGCCTCCGGCCGGTAAACCCGACCCGGTTCCACCGGACCCTGCCCCTCGATCCGCACTTGACATCACCTGCCTTAGCCCGCGGCCACGCTTACTCATCTCGAATATCGGCTAAGAAGGTCCCGGCTTTAGTACCCGGGCAATAATTGCCGCCGGTATGTCCTCCAGCGGCAGAACGGCGTCTACCAGGCCCGCCTCAATCGCCGCCTTCGGCATGCCAAAAACCACCGAGGAAGCTTCGTTCTGGGCGATAACCGCCCCGCCCCGCGCCTTGATCGCCCTTAATCCTACCAGGCCGTCCCGGCCCATCCCGGTGAGGATAACCGCCAGGGCCGCTGCACCGTAGACCTCGGCAACGCTGGCAAGCATGACGTCTGCCGAAGGCCGGTAGTTGCTCGCCATCGGCCCCTCGGCCGCCACCCGTACCTGTGCCCTATCTCCCCGGGCGACAAGCCACATCTGCCGGCCTGCGGGGGCAATGAGAACCGTCCCCGGCTCCACCATCTCGCCGTCGACCCCTTCCCGTACCGGTAACGCCGCCAACTCGTCCAGCCGCTTGGCCAATCCCCGCGTAAACCCGGCGGGCATGTGCTGCACCACCAACACGGTCGCGGGAAAGTCCGCAGGCAGATGGGGCACAATTCTTTGCAGGGCCGCCGGTCCCCCGGTGGAGGTGGCGATGGCGACCGCCCGGATCACGCGCTTTTCAACCCTTGCCCGCCACCGTTTACCTGCGCAAGCAGGCCGCGCACGTCCAGGATCAGGGCCACGCTACCGTCGCCCATAATCGTCGCCCCGGCGAGGCCTGGGATATTCCCCACGTAACCGCCGAGTGCTTTAATGACGATTTCTTGCTCCCCAATAAGGGTATCAACGATAAAGCCCACCCTTCTCTCCGAAACGGCGGCTACCACCACCGGCAGC
The DNA here is from genome assembly GCA_014360105.1 of Clostridia bacterium. Classification (GTDB taxonomy): domain Bacteria; phylum Bacillota; class DSM-521; order Neomoorellales; family SLTJ01; genus JACIYD01. Next base: position 2,733 of record JACIYD010000080.1, on the reverse strand, counting down.
CTTTCTCTCTCCTCTTCCTGCCGGCCGGCAAGGCCCAAAGTATCGGCCAGGGAAAAGAGCGGGAGCACCTCACCGCGGACCAAAGCCACCTCTTGCCGGTGTACGTACTGGATCTGGTCGCGGGCAACCTCAATAATCTCTACCACATTGCCCAGGGGAAAGGCGAGGATCAGGCCGGCCGCCTTCACCAGCAGGGACCGGTTAATGGCCAGGGTGAGAGGCAGTTTGATGGTAAAGGTGGTGCCACGCCCCGGTGCCGTGGCAATTTCGATCGTTCCGTTAATCTTCTCCAGGTGACTGCGCACAATATCCATGCCGACGCCGCGTCCCGAGACGTCGGTCACGTTCTCCGCCGTGGAAAAACCGGGCAGGAAAACGAGGTTTAAGCTCTCCCGCTCGCTCATCCTGGCCGCCTGCTCCGCACTGATCAGGCCCCGGGCGACCGCCTGCTGGCGAATGAGCTGCGCGTCCATCCCTTGCCCGTCGTCGCTCACCGTAATGATGATCTGGTTCTCCTGGTGGTAAGCCTTGAGGGCTACCGTCCCCCGGCGCGGTTTGCCCAACCGTTCGCGCTCTTCCGGCGGCTCAATGCCGTGGTCGATGGCATTGCGCAGGAGATGAATCAGGGGGTCGCCGATCTCTTCGATCACCGTGCGGTCCAGTTCCGTTTCCCGCCCCTCGATGAGGAAATCGACTTCTTTGCCCGCCTTCTGCGCGAGATCCCGCACCATCCGGGGAAAGCGGTTGAAGACCTGCTCGATGGGGAACATGCGCGCTTTCATGATCTCTTCCTGTAGCTCACCGGTGATGCGCCCGATGTGGACCGAGATTTCCTCCAGGGTTTCCAGGTCGGTCTGCCCGCTCATTTTGCCCCGCAGATTTGCCTCCACCTCTGCCAGCCGGGTGCGGTCGATCACCAGTTCTCCTACCAGGTTCAGTAAGTTGTCCAGCCGCTGCACATCCACCCGTACCGTCTGCCCCGCCCGGGTATTACCCGTGGCCCGCGTCTCCCCCGTTGCCCGCCCCGCTTCCTTCTCGACGGCCGCCGCTTTTCCGGGAGCGGCGGTCTTGGCCTCCCCGGTTGTCGCCGTTTCGCCGGTTACCGGCTCCACCTCCACCGCCGCAATCTCCGAGGTGGCTTTAGCCACGCTGGCCACAACGTCGGCGTCTTCGCGCGTAATCAATACCAGGGAAAAAGTAAGACCGAACCTTTCGGCCTCGAGATCCTCCACCGGGGGTACGGTTTTGATGATCTCGCCAAGATCCTCAAGGTTTTTGTAGACCAGGTAAGCGCGCGCCGCCTTCATCAGGCAACCTTCATCCAGGGTTATCCGCAGGTGCCAGACGCGCAGACCCTTCACCTGAGCCGCCTCCACCAGGTGCCGCTCCACTTCGTTGAGCTCGAGCGCCCCGGCAGGCGTAACCGCGGGCGTCGCCGCTTCTGCGGGCGTTTCCCTAAGGGCATTGAGCTCCTCTACCAGGCCGGCCAGGTCCACCGTGGCCGGCTTGCCGCTCGCCACCTCCTCCTTGAGCTCACGCAGCGCGTCGAGGCACCGGAGCAAGACGTCGATTACCGGGCGGCCGACGGAGAGCCGTCCGTGGCGCAACTCGTCCAGCACCCCTTCCAGCGCGTGGGTCAGCCGGGTAATGCGCTCCAAACCGAGCGAGGCGGCCGCTCCTTTCACCGTGTGCGCTGCCCGGAAAACATGATGCAGGAGCTCCAGATCATCCGGGTGCTGCTCCAGCAGGATGAGGTTTTCGTCCATGAGACGCAACTGTTCTTCCGTCTCGTCGAGGAAAACGCCCAGGTACTGGCTCAACTCTGCCCCGGCCACTTTTCCCTTACCTCCTAGCGGGTTTACGTACCCGCGGCCGTTTCTGCCGCTACCGTTTCGCGCAACTGCTCCTGTTCGCCGCGGTAAAGTACCCTCTCCAAATCAAGCAGGATTACCAGCCGCTCCTCCCACTTGCCCACGCCCTGAAGATAGGCGGTGTCAATGCCCTGCATCACTGGGGGCGGCGGCTCGATGCTCTCGGCCGGGAGGCGCAGGACCTCGGAAACGGCATCGACGATCATTCCCACCGTCACCCCGGCCAGTTCGACCACCATAATACGGGAATTCTGGGTTTCCTCCCCAAGCGGCAGGCCAAAACGTTTGCGCAGGTCGATGACCGGAATGATGCGGCCGCGCAGGTTGATCACGCCTTCGATGAAGTGCGGCGTCCGCGGCAGCCGGGTAATCGCCTGCATGCGGATGATCTCATGTACCCAGTTGATGTCCACGCCGTAGGTTTCGCCGCCCAACTGGAAAACCACCAGTTGCCGCTCCTGAACGGCTTTCGCCTCTTGCGCGTTCAATTTTTTCTTCCTCCTCCAGCCCTTACTTATCGTTGCCCGCCGTGCGACACGGGTAGGGCTTTAACCGACCGGCGCGCTTTCGGCAAGGCTCTCGAGCCGGAACCGGCCGACGGCCTCGCCCAGTTCCCCGGCCAGACGTGTCAGCTCCTGCAAGGCACGGACGATCTCATCCACCCCGGCCGCCTGTTCTTGCGCCTGTGCCGAAACCTCTTCGGTGCCGGCCGCCACCTCCTCGGTGATGCTGGCGATATTCTGTACCGCCTGACCCGCACCCTGGGCCGCCTGGGCCACGCGCGCGGCAGCCGCAGCCACCTCTTTAATCTCGTCGATTAAAGAAGCAGTTACCTGGTTAATATGGTCGAAACTGGCACCGC